>NZ_JBHTAC010000008.1:0-213905 GCF_042663325.1 Catellatospora aurea | reverse complement strand
TTGGCACTTGGCTTAAATAGCACCCTGTTGAGTTCTCAAAGAACAAGCACACACCGAACACCGCCCAATCACTCGGGAAGCACTGCGGGGCTGTGTCGTTCACAGTACCGGACCGGTTTCGCGGCCCCCTAACCGGGGTCCGCCCCACTCCGGGCGGCCAAGCGATCCGGCCTCCACCCGAGCTCTTCAGCCCCGGTGTTTTTGTCCGTTCCTCGCTGGCACAGAGAACATTACGCGGCCCCCCGACCCGGATGCAAATCGGGGTCGGTTGTCGCCGGTCACATCGCTCCGTCCGCCCATCTTAGCTGGTCACACGGCCTCGATGTCGGGAAAGGAGTGTTCCCGAAGGCACCCTACAGGCAGAATCCAACCGTGAGAGTGACCGGGGACACAGCGCTGGCCGCGTTCGCCGCCGCGGTGATGCCCTGGCTGAGGACCGAGCCGGTCCGCAACAACCAGCTGCTGACGCTGCTGCAGTCGCGGATGGACGGCATCGTCCTGCCCGAATCGGACCTGCTCATGCTGCGGGTGCTCGGCGACGGCGACACCCTCGCCGGGGTCGCGGTGTGCCCGCCTCCCTTCGCCATGCTGTTGAGCGAACTGCCCGAGGGAGCGGAGTCCGTGCTGGCGGAGCACCTCGCCGAGCACGCACCGCAGGTGCGGCGGTTCACCGGGCTCCCGGACCAGGCGCAGCGGCTCGCGGTGGAACTGGCCGGACGCACCGGTGGCCGGGCCGCGCTGCTGGCGTCGTACCGCATGTTCGACGTCGAGCGGGTAGCCCCGCCGGCGGGTGTGGCCGGGCGGCCGCGGGAGGCGGCGGACGCCGACCGGGATCTGCTGGTGGCCTGGTCCGGGGCGTTCCAACGGGAGGCGCTGCCGGATCACCCACATTCGAACCCGGCCGCGCCGATCGACGGCCGACTCGCCCTGGGCGGGCTGCTCTGGGTGTGGGAGGCCGGCGGGGAGCCGGTCAGCATGGCCGCGATGACCGCGCCCGCGGCGGGGGTCGTACGCCTGAACCTGGTCTACACCCCGCCCCGCCGCCGCGGGAACGGCTACGCGGCTGCGCTCGTCGCCGCGGTGAGTGCGGCCGCGCTGACCGCAGGGCTGCGTCCGACGCTCTTCACGGACCTCGCCAACCCGACCAGCAACAAGATCTATCAGGCGATCGGGTACCGGCCGCTGCAGGACACCGCGATGTGGGAGGTCGCCTAGGCCGACACCGGGGCCGGTTCGCGGTGGGCGATCTCGGCCGCCCGCAGCCTGCCCGCGGCCAGCGCGACGATCGCGATCAGCCCGGTCACCAGCGCGAACGAGAACGGCAGCGAGGTGGCGTGCGCGATCCCGCCCATCAGCCCCGGCGCGGCCAGACCTGCGCCGTACGACACCGTCGCCACGCCCGCGATCGCGTGGGCGGGATGGTCCCCGGTGTGCCCCGCGGCGCTGAACGCGAGCGGGACCACCACGGCGCAGCCGAGACCGATCATGCCGAAGCCGAGCACCCCCACCAGCGGCGTCCAAGCGGTGACCACCAGCAGACCACCGCCGATGCCGACGATCCCGGCCACCCGCACCGTGCCGACGGCGCCGAAGCGCCGCACGACCGCGTCGCCCACGAGCCGACCACCGGCCATGGACAGCGCGAAGGCGCTGTACGCCACCGCGGCCTGCCCCTCCCCGGCGTCCAGGATCTGACGGAGGTACACGGCGCACCAGTCGGCGGTGGCCCCCTCGGCGAAGACGGCGCAGAACCCGACGAGTCCGATGATGAGCACCGGTCCGCGCGGCAGCGAGAACCGCGGCCCGTCGTCGGAGACCGGCACGGGCGCGTTCGGCAGCAGCCAGTGCCCGGCGGCGACGCCGACCACCGCGAGCAGCACGCCCATCACCCCGAGGTTCACCGGGGCGCTGACGCCCAGGTACGCGGCCCCCGCCCCGATGCCGGAACCGATCAGACCGCCGACCGACCACATGCCGTGCAGGCTGGACATGATCGAGCGGCCGAGCCGTCCTTCGACCTCGACGCCCTCGGCGTTCATGGCGATGTCGGAGGTGCCCGCGGCCGCACCGGCGAGCAGCAGCATGCCCATTAGTGCCCACTGACTGGGCGCGAGTGCGACCACGCCGATGGCGAGGCTCCACGCGGCGATGAGGACCCTGGTGGTGGTACGCCCACCCCAGCGCTGCACCAGCCGCCCGGCGAACGGCATCGTGCTGAGCGAGCCGACCGCGGGCATGATCAGCGCCAGGCCGAGCGCGCCCTCGTTGAGGTCCAGGTTCTCGGCGATCCACGGGATGCGCGACGCGAAGCTGCCGCTGACCGCGCCGTGCACCGCGAATACCGTCGCCACCGCCCAGCGGGCCCGCGTCACCACCGAAGTCACAGACGGACCTTACGTCCCGCCCTCCCCCGAAACCACCCTCGGCGTCACCGCACGGGTCAGAGGGAGGCGAGGACCAGGGCGGTGGCGGCCAGGCCGAGGCCGGCGAACTGGATCCGGCGCAGGCGTTCCTTGTTCACGGCCAGGGCGAGCAGGACCGTGCTCGCCGGGTACAGCGATGCGATCGGGGCGACGACGCTCAACTGTCCCTGGTGCGCCGCCAGCAGGTAGAGGCCGTTGGCCGCGATGTCGAGCGTGCCTGCCACCGCGGTCAGCGCGAGCACCCTTCCGCGCAGCAGCAGCGTGCCGCCCACCGGGCGGAGCAGCAGCAGGCCGACCGGGATGGAGGCGAGCCGGGCGGCGGCCAGCGGCCACATGCCGGCGCTCTCCCCGGCCTGGGCCAGCAGCAGGAAGAAGATCCCGAACATGGCCCCGGAGGCCAGCGCCAGCCCGATCACGCGCGGGCCGGTCGCGCTCGCGCCTTCCGCGGGGCCGAGGCTGACCAGCGCGATCGCCCCGATGGCGCAGATCGCCCCGATGAGCGAGGCGGCGGCGGGCCGCTCCCCGAGCAGCAGGCCGCCGATCAGCGGCACGAGCGCGGAGGTGACCGCGGTGACGGGGGCCACGACGGCCATCGCGCCGCTCGCCAGCCCTTGGTACAGCAGGACAATCCCGAAAAGTCCGGCAATCCCGGCCGTCATGCCCCATCCCAGTGCCGACACGCCGAGCCGACCCGGGACCAACAGGAGGAAAGCTGCGATCATCGGTATCGCGCACAACTGCGATACCACGGTCACCGAGTACGAACGGCCACGCACGCTCGCGGCACCCTGGACGGCCTTGCCGCCGCAGAAGTCGGCGGTGCCCCAGACCAGGGCGGACGTGCCCGCAAGCAGGATAGAGATCACGACGAGTTCGTATCACAGTATTGACCGCAAAGGACAGCGCGTTGACCGATACGACGATCGAACGGGCCCGATCCACCGCACGCGGCGACGGTTCGCACGCGCCCCGGCCCCGGCATCTGCCCCTTGACGAGATCAATGCCGCGGTGGCGCTGCACGTGCGCGCGCTGCGGGCCGGCCGCGGCTGGTCCCTGGACGAGCTCTCCGGCCGGTCCGGGGTCAGCAAGGGCATGCTCGTCCAGATCGAGGGCAGCCGCACCAATCCCAGCGTCGGCACCCTCGCCCGGATCGCGGACGCCTTCGGTGTCACCGTGGCCCGCCTGCTCCAGCCCGCCGCCGACCGCACCGTGCACCTCAGCGAGATGGACGACGCGCCCGTGCTGTGGCGAGGCGGGCGGGGCGGCACAGGACGGCTGCTGCGCGGCCTGAACGACCCGGACTTCGTGGAGCTGTGGGACTGGCGGTTCGCCCCGCAGGAGCGCTATGAGGCCGAGGAACTGCTGCCCGGCACCAGGTGCATGGTGCACGTGCTGGTGGGCCAGATCGCGGTCACCGTCGACGGGGTCGACCACCCGGTGCACGTCGGGCAGACCCTCGACTTCCGGGCCGACCGGGCCCACACCTACCGCAACGTGCTGGACTCCCCCGCCCGGCTGGTCATGATCGTGGCGATGCCGCCCGGCGACTTCGACCGCCGCCACGGCTCGCTGATCGCCCAGCGTTAGCCCGATACGGCAAAAGCGCCGCCCCCGATCCGGGGACGGCGCTTTTCGCGTCTTCAGGCGGTCTTCTCCTCGCGGTGGTGACGCGCCCGGCGACCGGTGCTGATGTCCCGACGCGGCACGATGGTCGGGTAGACCTTCTCCAGGACGGTGTCCCGGGTGATCAGCACCCGCTCGGCGTTCGGGTCGCTGGGCACCTCGTACATCACGGAGAGCAGGACCTCTTCCATGATGGCGCGCAGGCCGCGGGCGCCGGTGTTGCGCAGCATGGCCTGGTCGGCGATGGCCTCCAGGGCCTCGGAGTCGAAGTCGAGCACGACGTTGTCGAGCTCGAACAGACGCTGGTACTGCTTCACCAGGGCGTTGCGGGGCTCGGTCAGGATCTTGACGAGCGCTTCGCGGTCGAGGCTGCGCACCGTGGTGATGACGGGCAGGCGGCCGATGAACTCGGGGATGATGCCGAACTTCAGCATGTCCTCCGGCATGACCTTGGCCAGCACCTCGTCGTTGGTGCGGTCGGAGACCGCCCGCAGGTGCGCGCCGAAGCCCAGGCCCGAGCGCGCGGTGCGCTGCTCGATGATCTGCTCCAGGCCCGCGAACGCGCCACCGCAGATGAACAGGATGTTCGTGGTGTCGATCTCGACGAAGTCCTGGTGCGGGTGCTTGCGGCCGCCCTGCGGCGGCACGTTGGCCCGGGTGCCTTCCAGGATCTTCAGCAGCGCCTGCTGCACGCCCTCGCCGGAGACGTCACGGGTGATCGAGGGGCTGTCGGACTTGCGGGCGATCTTGTCGATCTCGTCGATGTAGACGATGCCGGTCTCGGCGCGCTTGATGTCCCAGTCGGCGGCCTGAATGAGCTTGAGAAGGATGTTCTCGACATCCTCACCCACGTAGCCGGCCTCGGTCAGCGCGGTCGCGTCGGCTATCGCGAACGGGACGTTGAGCATGCGGGCCAGGGTCTGCGCGAGGTGTGTCTTGCCGGTGCCGGTCGGGCCGATGAGCAGGATGTTGCTCTTCGCGACCTCGACCGCCTCACCGCCCCGGGTGTGCGCCGCCTCGGCCTGCAGCCGCTTGTAGTGGTTGTAGACCGCCACCGCGAGCGCCTTCTTGGCGCCGTCCTGCCCGACCACGTAAGAGTCGAGGAACTGGCAGATCTCCATCGGCTTGGGCAGCTCTTCCCAGCGGACCTGCTCCTCGCCGGCGAGCTCCTCTTCGATGATCTCGTTGCAGAGGTCGATGCACTCATCGCAGATGTAGACGCCCGGCCCGGCGATGAGCTTCTTCACCTGGCGTTGCGACTTACCGCAGAAAGAGCATTTCAGCAGGTCGCCGCCGTCGATCCGTGCCACCTACGACTCCCCCTGCCCCTGAAGCGGACGAACATCGTGCCGCACGAAGACGGCGCGACATCGGTTCTGCCTTGACGTTACCTGTTGTGAGCCGGTTTGCGGCGTCCCCACCCCGCCTACCGCTGAACCAGATTCTGACACGCCACTGTGACACCGGTGTGGTGCCGTCCACCTGTTGGGGTGGACGGCACCACGAGGAATCAGCGAGCGCCCGCCATCAGGCTCTTCTTGCGGCTGGTCATCACGGAGTCGACCAGGCCGTAGTCGAGCGCCTCGGCGGCCGTGAGGATCTTGTCGCGGTCGATGTCCTTCTTGACCTGCGCCAGGTCCTTGCCGGAGTGACGAGACAGCATCTCCTCGAGCTGGGTACGCATCCGCATGATCTCCCGGGCCTGGATCTCGATGTCCGAGCCCTGCCCGTAGCCGCCCTCGGTGGCCGGCTGGTGGATGATGATGCGCGAGTTCGGCAGCGCCAGGCGCTTGCCCGGCGTGCCCGCCGCCAGCAGCACCGCCGCGGCGCTGGCCGCCTGGCCCAGGCACACCGTCTGGATGTCCGGGCGCACGAACTGCATCGTGTCGTAGATCGCGGTCATCGCGGTGAACGAGCCGCCGGGCGAGTTGATGTACATGGTGATGTCACGGTCGGGATCGGCCGCCTCCAGCACCAGCAGCTGCGCCATCACGTCGTTCGCGGACGCGTCGTCGACCTGCACACCCAGGAAGATGATCCGGTCCTCGAACATCTTGTTGTACGGGTTGGTCTCCTTGGTCCCGTACGACGTGCGCTCGATGAACGAAGGGATGATGTAGCGGTTGCTGACTTCAGCGAAGCTCGGCTTCAGGTTTGGAAACATCGTTGAACTCCTTCAGTTCCCGACCGGCACGGCCTGCGCCGAAGTGATCACGTGGTCGATGAAGCCGTACTCCTTGGCCGCCTGCGCGTTGAACCAGCGGTCACGGTCGCTGTCGGCCTCGATCTGCTCCACCGGCTGGCCGGTGTGCTGGGCGATCAGGTCGATCATGAGCTTCTTGGTGTAGATCATCTGCTCGGCCTGGATGGCGATGTCGGCCGCGGTGCCGCCGATGCCACCGGAGGCCTGGTGCATCATGATCCGCGCGTGCGGCAGCGCCGAGCGCTTGCCCTTGGCGCCCGCGCACAGCAGCATCTGCCCCATCGAGGCCGCCATGCCGAGCGCGATCGTCGCCACATCGTTCTTGATGTACTGCATGGTGTCGTAGATCGCCATGCCGTCGTACACCGAGCCGCCGGGCGAGTTGATGTAGAGGTAGATGTCGCGGTCCGGGTCCTCCGCGGACAGCAGCAGCAGCTGCGCGCAGATCCGGTTGGCGACCTGGGTGTTCACGTCGCTGCCCAGGAAGACGATGCGCTCCTTGAGCAGGCGGTTGTACACAGAATCGTCGAGGCCGCCGGCGATCGGATCGGAACCCCGCGCAGATGGAACGTGCAGCTCGCTCATATCGGCAGCCTTTCTCGTTGTCCTACAGCGACCCTAACCGCTGCCACTGACCGCAGCTTCCCCGAGATCGGCGTGTTCGCTGTCAGCGCACCCGGCCCCGGCATGAACGCAGAAGGACCCGCCCACGGTGGTGAACGGGTCCCTCTCGATCTTCACATCAGTGGTTGTGGCCCTCGTGGTCACCGTGGTCGTGACCCTCGTGGCCGTTGTCCTCGCGCAGCGAGTCCAGGCTCAGCACCTCGCCGGCGGTGTCGGTCATCACGACCCGCTCCATGACCAGCGCCAGCGCCTTGCCCCGGCGCACGTCGCCGTAGACGGCGGCCGCGGCGCCCTGCTGGACCAGGCGGTCGTAGTACACCTGCGGAGCGACACCGGCGCGCTGGGCGCGGTGCACGATCTCGTGGCCGTACTCGTCGTCGCTGACCTCGACGTTCTCCGCCTCGGCGATCGTGTCCAGCACCAGCTGGATCTTCACGCCCTCGGCGGCCGCGTCGGCGAGCTCGGCGTCGATCTGCTCCTCGGTCTTCTCCTCGGCGGCGAGGTACTCCTCCAGGCTCGCGCCCATGCGCTCGAGCTGCTCGACCATGGCGGCCTTGCGCTGCTCGACCTCGTCGGAGACGACGCCCTCGGGGGCCGGCACGTTGGCCTGCTTGACCAGCTCGGCGAGAGCCTTGTCACGGGCCGCGTACAGCTGCTCGACCTTCTTGACCCGGGTGATCCGCTCGCGCAGGTCGCCGCGCAGCTCCTCCAGGGTGTCGAACTCGCTGGCCAGGCCGGCGAACTCGTCGTCGAGCTCGGGGAGCTCCTTCTCCTTGACCGTGCGCACGGTCACCTTCACGTCGGCGTCGCGGCCGGCGAACTCGCCGCCCACGAGCTGGCTGGTGAAGGTCGCCTCCTCGCCGGCGGCCAGGCCGACGACGGCCTCGTCCAGGCCCTTGAGGAGCTGGCCGGAGCCGACCTCGTGGGAGATGTTGTTGGCGGTGCCGCCCTCGACCTCGGCGCCGTCGACCGTGGCGATCAGGTCGAGCTGCACGTAGTCACCGGTGGCGGCGGCGCGCTCGACCGTCTTCAGGGTCGCGAAGCGCTGGCGCAGGCCGTCGACCTGCTCGTCGATCTCGGCGTCGGCGATCGCCAGCGGCTCGACCTCGACCTTGATGGCGCTCAGCTCGGGCATGGTCAGCTCGGGGCGCACGTCGACGTCCGCGGTGAACTTCAGCGGCTGGCCGTCGGAGAACTCGAGGTTGTCCACGGCGGGGCGGCCCAGCAGCTTGACCTCGTGCTCACGCACGGCGGCGAAGATCTGCTGCGGGATGGCCTCCTCGATCGCCTCCTGCAGCACGGCGCCGCGGCCCACGCGCTGGTCGATGACCTGAGCCGGGATCTTGCCCTTGCGGAAGCCGGGGATGTTCACCTGCGCCGCGATCTCCCGGTACGCCTTCTTCAGGCTCGGCTCGAGCTCTGCGAACGGCACCTCGATGGCGAGCCGCACTCGCGTCGGGCTCAGAGTCTCGACGGTGCTCTTCACTGGCGTACTCCTTGGGATCTTTCGGTCGTTTTGACGGGCCTTCGCACTGTACTGCTCGGCCACGCCGCGTCATGAGGCCGGTCCGACACGCGGACACGAAGCCCGGTCGAGTGTAGGCGAATACCTGGTTGGCCCCTGGCATCGGGCCGCGGTTCTCGGCGGATGTCACACATCTCGGGCGCGGCACCACCATAATATCCAGCAAAGCAGACAAACTGGGCGGGTTGTCCGGGGAGGGGTCCGCCGTGCCACCGATCGATGCGTCAATCCTGCTCGCCACCGTGCTCGCCGACGTCGGCGGGCCGCTGCTGAGCCTCACGCCCGCCGCCGACCTGCCGCCGCACTCGCTCGCGGCCCCGCTCGTCACCCTGTCGGCCGGCCCCGCCGACGGCAAGGAGACGGCGCTGCTCGGCGCGGTGTTCTTCGCGCTGCTCACCATCGCGCTGACGGTGTGGCTGCACAAGAAGATCAGGCCGGAGCGGCTCACCCCGGCCAACGCGCACCTGGCCCACCAGGACCGGCCCACGCAGCCCGGTGGAGCCCCATCCGCCTGATCGAACAAAGCCCCACCGGGGGTCCGGGCCACACCGCCGCGCCGTGCACCGGCCCCGCCGAAGGCGCCGGTCCAGGAGTGTCAACGGCTCGGACGAACGAACCCCGGTGCACTCCCGGACCGGCCGGCGAGGGCGAATCGTCTCCCCGTCCCTGGCTCCACCGTAGATCGGCACAGGGGTCGGCAGGGGGCAAATGCCGAAAATGATTCACAACAGGACACGGTTATATGGGTGTGCGAGCAGGTGCGAAGACCGCATACACTTCCGGGGGCGCCGGTCACCGGCGCAACGGGGTGTAGCGCAGCTTGGTAGCGCACTCGCTTTGGGAGCGAGGGGCCGTCGGTTCGAATCCGGCCACCCCGACCAGCCACGGTCCGGCACGTCGACCTCGCCGACGGACCGTGCTGACGGGCCGCTAGACTAGGGGCCGCGCGGGCGTAGCTCAATGGTAGAGCTTCAGTCTTCCAAACTGACTACGCGAGTTCGATTCTCGTCGCCCGCTCCATAGAGATAGCAGCTCAAACAGTGGTTCAAGAAGGGCCTCCACCGAGAATCGTCTCGGTGGAGGCCCTTCTTGAACCACGCTGATCGCGCTCGCAGGCGTGGTGCTCACCGGGCGCTAAACCATGTCCATCTCCTCGACAGTGCCCGTCCACCAGGCGTCCGGGGCGAGCGCGGCCTCGTCGACCAGACGCAGGTGCGCCCGCACCGTCTCGGCCTCGGCGAGCAGCACCGGCCGCCCCGGATCACTCGCGACGAGCCTCGCGTAGCGCTCCATCGCGCAGAGGAACTCCAGGAACGCGGTCACGTCGCGATTGACGTAGTAGCCGCTGTCGAGGTCCTCTTGACCGTTCACGAACGGGTTGACCACCGCACCGGTGTCCAGGTCGACGCAGATGTCGCACTGCTCGTATGCGCCCACGCCGAAGCGCGCGAACCGCGAGCCGCTCGACGACGTCAGCATCTCTAGCTCACGGGCGACGAAGATCGCCCCCGACCCGACCTCCCGGGGCATCCCGATCCGAAGGACAGCCTCGTCTCCTGGTGACATGCCGAGTTCCGACAGAGCCGGCGGAGAGAAGTGCAGCAACTCGTAGTCGGCCCACAAGGAGCGCACTCTCTCCGCCAACTCGTTCGGTGTGGTCATCCCGTTTATCATCCGTACTTCTGCGCTAGGTATTTAGCCTTCTCAGCCTTGCCGCGGAGCCGCGAAGCCTGGTCATCGTACTCCCAAGCCCAGGTGACTTTCGCCTCAGTGAAAGTGTCGTTCACAAACCTGTTGCATCCCGCCTTGACCGTGGGAGTGGAGCACGGCTGGAATTCGGTGTAGATCCGTGTCACCTGGTTCGGTTTGACTCCCTGCTTCTCGAGTTGCGCCCAGATCAGGCGCTCGGCGTGAATGGGCCAGTCGCTGAACATCATCGTGGTCCGCTTCTTGCCCTTCGCATCGATGTACTCGAAGACCGCCCCGTTCTTGCCCGACATCGGGTCGGCGAGCTTCCCGCGGCCGCCCTGCACCATGCGGGCGAGGTCGCTACCGTCGGGGGCGATCTTGCCGATCAGCTTCTTTTCCTTGGCCAACCGTGCGAGCCGCTGGAACCACCGCACGAGCACACCGGGAACGACGAGGCCGACACCCGACATGGCGATGTTGGTGTCTGCCTGGATCGCCTCCTCCACCTCCGCCGCGGCCTTCTCGTTGCCTTCGGAGCGGTAGAGCGCGGCATCCGCGTTCATCGCGAGCGAGTCGACCACGGGGACACCGCTGTACACGGTGAGCCAGGTGTGACCCATGTCGTCGTGGCCGGTCTCGCGTTTGTTGCGGAAGTTGATGCACTCGGCGGTACCGCAGGTCAGGTCGAGATACGGGCTCTTGTCGTCGATCTCGCCGAGGCGCCGGAAGAAGTTGGCCACCGGGTCCCACCAGTCGTTGCCGGTGGGATCGCTGAAGGTGACCGGGCTGTTGTTCCCGTAGACGTAGCCATGCAGCGTCTGCGGGTGGTACGGATCCATCAGCAGGTCGATCGAGACGAACCTGCCGGTCGAGGGATCGTACTCACGGGCGCCCAGATGCACGAGCCCGGTGGGGTCTTCCGTGCCCCCCACAAAGCCCTTCGTGTCCGGCCAGGCGGACGGCGGGGTACCGCGCGTGCCACCGTAGGGCGTGGTGCGTCGCCAGGTGATCGCACCCGTGACCGCATTGATGGTGCACGAGGCAGTCCCGTGGTGATCGGCAGCCGTGAAGTGCACCCCGGTGCTGTTCCGGACCGCGACGATCTGCCCGCCGAACCCGTAGTAGCGGGTGCCGGTGACGGTGCTGCCACTTGCCGCGAGATCCATTCCCGGCAGGAACAGCGTCGTGCTACCACCCGCGTCCTTACGGGCGATGCGGTTGCCGTCAGCGTCGTAGATGTACGTGGTGGGTTGGCCGCCGGCAGGCGCGCTCGTCGCCAGGTGCCCCTCGGCATCCCAGGTCAGGTTCTGCGAACCCGTGCCGGTGGCGCAGTTGTTCGAGGCGGCCGCAGCGGGGCGGCAGACCGTGTTGCCCGACGAGTCGTACTCGTAGGCGTAGGTCTTGGCGCCACCGGGCCCCGCCTCGCTGACCGAACGCAGCAGATGCGGCCCAGGCTCACCCGCGTCGGCATAGTGGTAATCGCGTTCGGTGTCGGTGCCGCCGGACAGCGCATGGACGGTCTCGGTCTCACGGTTGCCGACCGCGTCGAACGTCCACGACTGGCGGTAGGGAGCCGGCCCGCCGACCCCGGTCTCATCCACCCCGTCGGCACACGCCTTGGTAGTGCTGGCATGGCTCCACGCCTCGGTCAGCCGGCGCAGATGGTCATGTTCGAAACACTGGACGTCGGTCCCGCCCGGCGTGGTCGCCCCGTCGGCGATCGAGAGCACGTTGCCGGCCGCGTCGTAGTGGTACCGAGCGTCCATGTCGATGGTCGCCACGCCCTGCCGGTCGACCCTGGACCGCACCAGGCGCCCCGTGCCCCGCTCATACTCGTACGTCAGCCAGGCCTTCTTGTTCGCCCCGCCGGTGAACAGCTCAGCCTGGCGCAACTCGCCGAGGTCACCGTGCAGGGTCGAGGTGACGTAGCTGCTCGTTCCGGAGAGGCCGGTCGCCCGCTGGAGGCCGTCGTAGCTGGTGACGACCGCCTCGGCGAGCAGGCCACCGGCGGCCGGGAATCCGGTCGACTGCACGGTGCCGTCGGTGTTGTAGGCGGTGGTGAACTGGTAACTCTTGCCGAGCGCGGTTCCCACGCCGGCGGCCGGGAAGCTGTAATTGACCTTCAGAGGCCGGTACAACTTGTCGCGCATCGCATAGACGGTGTAGTAGCTCTGCCCGTCCACCAGGCGCTGGCTGTAATGCAACTGGCCCTTGTTGCCGGCGAGGCTGTCGTAGACCCACGCGGCCAGCTTGGTGCCGGAGCCGATCTGGCCCTGCCACATCTCGGTCTTGCGGTTGAGCTCGTCGTACTTGTAGGAGAGCGTGTTGCCACGTTCGTCGGTGGCGGAGCCCACATTTCCGATCGCGTCGTAGGTGTAGTGCGTCTCCCCGCTGTCCGGGTCCTCGATCCACTCCTTGAGGCCGCGCTGGTTGTAGTGGTAGGTCCACTTGTTGCCGGACGGATCGGTGACCGTCTCCAACTGGCCGCTCGGCGTGTAGGTGTAGTGCGTGACGTCGGCCGGACCGGAAGGGCTGTCGCCGTGGTACTGACGCAGTTCGGTGACCTGGCCCCGGGCACCGCTGACCGTAGTGGTGGCGATCCCGCCCGCGGGCGGATCCACATGGACGCGGTCGCCTTCATACGTCGTCGAGGTGGACCACCGTGCGTCACCCGCGACGGAGAACGTCTCGACGATCTGCCGACCGGCTTGGTCATAGGTGAAGGTGGTCTGGCCGTTGACCGAGCCTTCCGCAGTCACGATCGGGATGTCCCCTGGCGTACCGGTGGCGAGGTAGCCCTTGTTCGTCTTGTACGCCTGACCGACGCCGTTGTAGAAGGTGTCGGCCAGCAGCCACCCGCCCGACCCTGGAGCCTGCGTCTGACGGGGCCGCAGCATGCCGTCGAAGAGCTCGTAGGTGGGGCGGTAGGAGCCGTCGTTCCTGAGCGTCTCAGTCTTGATCACGCTCGGCTTGTCGTTGCGCACGGTATAGGTGAACCTCATGCTCGGCGCAGCGCCCTGCGCCTTGCTCCGGTCCGCACGCCAGACCTCGGCCAACCGCCCCAACGCGTCATAAGCGAGATCGCTGCGGTTGAGGTTCACGTCCTCGATCACCGTCGGCACCCCGTACGCGGGATCCTGGGTGGTCGTGGTGACATGGCTGAAAGGCGCCGGGCTGGTGACGGTGGTCTGGGTCGTGAGGCCGTCGGTCTCGACGAACGCCGTGGTGGTCGCGTGTCCACCCGCATCCTTCACCGTCGTTGCGCGGCCGTAGCCGTCCTGCGTGGTCGTCTCCGAGGTGACCAGGTAGCGCGTGTCGGTGCCGTCGTACCGGTCAAGGGACTCGCTGCGGGTGCGGATGCCCTTCACGGGGGGTTCCCCGTACGCCTTCAGGTCGAAGCTGGTACGCGCGTCCGCTACGAGCTGCGTGTTCAGGTCAGGCGTGAGCCCACACCCGACCGAAACGGTCCGGGTTCGTGACACATACATGTACATGTAGGTGTCCGGGTTGTCCGCGTACCACGTCTGCACGCACTTGTCGTCCCCCGACGTCGCCACGTCGCCCAGGTCCTCCACCTGAAGCGCGCGCCCCCAGGCGGTGTCGAAACTGGTGACTGTCTTGACCTCGCGCCAGACGTCGTTGCCCTGCGCGTCATCCGGCATGGAGATCAGATTGCGCACCACGTCGACGCGGACATACGCCGACTGCCGGCTTCCCCAGTCCTCGGTCTGCGTCCGGGTGATGTGTCGCCACGGCTGGTTGATCGTCTTCTTGATGACGTCGGACCCGTTGTAGACGATCGTCTCAAGCTCGTGGCCGGACCACTGGTCATGATCGGTGTAGCTCGCACCGGTCGAGTCCGTGCGGTTGACCGCCGGAGTGCTGCCGTTGGCCTGCTTGCCGCCCGAGAGTCCGCGCAGGAAGAAGTGGTCGGTCCGGCCGGGCATGCTCTGCCCGTTGCCGGAACGCACGGTAACCTGCTTGTAGCCGCGCCAGTCGGACCAGGTGAGATCCTCAGCCTTGCCGATGCCGTCCGGCTCGTCCTTGCGCCAGCCCGCGTCGCCGACATACTCGTACGCGGCGACCATGTCGTCGTTTCCACCGACGAGGTCATCCTCGACCACACTCGCCACGACGTACTTGTGGAACCAGTCGGTGACCTCGTCCTCGTCGTCGCCGCCGAGAGGATTCCAGATCACCGGGAAGCAGCGCCTGTCGGAGTTGCCGGGAGTGGGCAGGTTGTCCTTGCTGCAGTCGGCGGGCGCGTAGTTGACCGAGATCTGCGCACCGCTGTCGGTCTTGACGGTGGCCAGCCGATAGCGGATCAGCGGCCCGAGGTTGTCGCCGGTCTTGACGATGCGGTTGGGCAGTTGGATGCCCTCCAGCTCGGTGGCCGGCAGCGTGATGTCCGGATCGCCCCAGTGGCCGGTGTTAGTGATCTTCTTCAGCCACAGCGTGCGCGAATTGTCATCGTTGACCTTGAACTCGTGCTCCAGTGCCCACGACTCGACCGGCGACCAGCCTGCGCCCTGCCGGATCTGCGTCTCGATCTTCGTGAGCCGCTTGCGGGTGAAGAACGTCGCCGCCGACTGCGTCCACTCGCAGTGGGTGTTCGCCGCGCAGATCAGGTCCTCTGGCACGTCCGGCCAAGAAGCGGCCGTGTCCTCGTCCAAGTCGCCGGGATCGCAGTCGACACTGCCGCCCGGGATGCACCGCTCGGCGGTGTGGAAGACCACCCGGGCCGGCGCGCTGGTGCTGTAGACCTGCTGGTCGCGTTGCCCGTAGTCGATGCGGGCGAGCCAGCCGCCCCGGTGGTACGCCGTCCCGTCGACGTCCGTCTTCCCACTGCGCGCGTAGTGGTTGGTCTCCGCGTCGTAGAAGTAGGAGACCACGTTGCCGCGCGGGTCGACCACGTAATCAAGGTTCCAGCGCCATGCCTGGTTGCACCACGAGTCAGCGAAGCCGCCGCTGTCGTGGCACGGCTCGCCGGAGTCGTCGCCGAACACCGGCACCGTCCATACCGACTCGGTCACCTCTTTGCCGGTGCTCCAGCCCGGCAGCCGGTTCTTGCCGAAGTAGTACTGCGTGCCGTCGGTGGTGGTGACCCGCCAGTGCTCCCCGTCGTTGTCACCGTTGCTCGCGCCGGTCAGCCGCTCGATCTTGGAACCGTCGTCGTCCGACAGTCGCCACAGGTTGTCGGTGACCTTCACCAGCGTGCCGGAACGGCCCGACAGCATCATGGTCCCGTTCTGGAACGCCCAGCACTTCTCAGCCGAGTCCTCGTGCCCGTCATCGTCGCAGGACTTGTACTGGCGCTCGATGTAGCCGGGCTCGTAGGAGAAGCCCTCACCGAGCCACGACCCCTGGTTGTTCGTGGCGGTGGTGCGCCCGTCGACGGTCTGCGAGGAGTACGACAGCGCGATACTCGGGCCGAGCCCGCCCGGAGTTCCGGGGGTGCGGATCGGATAGGTCCACGTGAACGCGCCCGAGGACAGCGACGTCGACCAGGACGACGACGGGGCGAGTTTGGTGGCCTTGAAATCTCCCTGCACCGACGCCTCGCCGGCCATCATGGTGAACGCCATCGCACCGGACTCGGCCGCTGCGGCGTCGACCTCGGCCGACAGGGTCTGCGCACCGCTGTCGTTGATCGTGACCAGCGGTCGCCCGGTGCGACACTCCGGCTTGTCCGGTGCCGTCAGGGCACAGGCAGGCAGAGCCACCATCCGGAGCCGCGCACCCCAGTCACCGCCGCGGGCATGCGCGAACCGGCCGTAGCCGATCCGGACATTCACCTTCCGCGCGTTCGGCTCGCCATCCGTGCGGTACACCTTGAAGACCGGGGCATCCACGGCGAGAGCCTGCGACACCGCCTGCTGGAGCACCTTGACGCGCACTTTCCGCGGGGCGTCGGCGGCATGCCCCTCTGCGCCCCGCGCGATGTCGAACGGCAGGCCGCCGACTTCCTGCAGGGAGGTGTCCACCGACATCGCGTCCACGTCGGCCGCGCCTCCGGCAGGCCACACGACGGAGTCCGGCTTACGCATGGTCTTGTCGGCCGACGGATCACGCTTCGGGATCTCCGCGGCCCTTCCCGCGCCCTTGGCGGGCCCGGCCTGCCTCTCCACGGCAGGCGCACCGTGATCCTGCCCGGCCTGGGCCGGCACGTAGGCCAACGTCACCATCAACAGGGCCGACACGGCCACCGCCACGGGACGTACGGCCCGATGCGGGGCCGATCGGGAACGCTCACCGGTACCACTCATCATCAACACCACCAGGTCGAGCTGACACGAATGCCGCTAAGACGGACATGCCTCCCAGCCCCCCTAGCGCAGGTGCCAGGGGCCGAGGCATCGACAATGCTTGGTGGTGGAGGCTAGACCATGGTGATGCGGCCCGCTGTCCCGTCAACAAGGCGCCACTCGACGCAGCAGCCACGCGCTCGCGACCACCCCGATGAGAGACACCCGTTCATTAGCTGATCGCACCCCGGTGCGCAGGTGTGTCACCCGCCACACCTCCGCACAAAAAACCAGAGGTATGGCCTAACTCACAGCGCGGGAATCACGCTGCGGGTGGAGGCAGCCGACACCACGAAACGGGTCACCTGTCGCGAGGTGGCGCTGTATGTGCGAACCCAGGACAAGCGGATGCAGGCGACGACCTTCTCCACAAGCCTTCACCCGTTCGGGGACGCCGACCGGTTCCCGGCCGCGTCCATGTCGGACCTGGTGGACCGGCCGGTCCGGATCGGTCAGCAACCCGGCGGGCTCGCGTCGGGCGTCGGGCGGGAGGCGTACACGATGTCGCCGTGACCGGCCCAGATCACCACGCCCGCGCGGTGCGCCCGGGCCCGCTCGGCGGCGGCGAGCAGGTTGCCGACCCGGAACCGGAGGTAGTCCTCCGACCGCCCCGCAGCGGCCGCCACGTCGGCCAGGTGCTTTCCGATCAGCTCGCAGTCGGCGACCAGCTCGTCGAGCCGCCCGAAGTCGACCCACACGTCCCCCTGGGCCAGCCCGACCACCACCGTCGCGCCCAGAGCGCGCACCGCGGGCGAGCCCCAGAGGGTGTGCCGGGTGTCGTCGTGCCCGACGAGGTCGGATTCCTCCGGCGGGGTGGTCAGGATGACGAGGTTGCCGGAATCGTTGCGCAGATAGACGTCGACCGAGATGCTCACCAGCGCAGCAGACCACACCCGTGGCCTGCGCTCCAATCACGACTCACGCCATAGAGCGACGTCCGTACGGGCCGCCGCATCTGTCCGGACGGTCCATTCCGGAGGCGGTCAGGCGTTGCAGAGACGGCGGTGGGCGTTCTCGTCGGCGGCGGCGCCGCAGCGGTAGGGCGAGCCGAGGATCCGGCGCAGGTGCTCGGTGAGCGGGATCAGTTCGATGACCCCGGGGGCGAACACCCGGACCCGGTATCCGTCGCCGACTCGGGGCAGGCCTTCGAGGCTGTCCGGCACGACCGTCGCGCCGTCGTCGCCGGTGTAGCGGAAGCCCGTGTAGACCAGGTGGGGAGCCCCGGGGCTCAGGTCCACCTTGAGCGTCGCGGTGGCCGTGCAGCGGACGGGGACGTCGATGCCCCGGCACGGGCCGAGGTCTATGCGCTCGGTGGCCTTGCCGTCGGGCTCGATGGTCAGCTCCGCGCCGTGCACCCGCCAGGTGCCGACATACGGCGCGAGCCCGGGGATGACGGCTGCGGGCGTCGAGGCGGGCGTGCCGCTCGGCGTCACCGGCGCGGCGAGCTGCGGCCCTGCCACGACGACGGCGCCGGAGCCGGTGGGACGCACACCCGCGGTCGGATCGGCGAGCAGCCCGCGGCCGAGCGCCACACCGCCGCCGAGCAGCAGCACGCCGAGCGCCGCGGCCAGCGGATACCGCAGTCCCACCCCGCCCTCCCCACGATCGGACGAACTCCCTCGGGTCAATCCACCCTAGTTCCGACCGATTCATGGCATCCGACAAACGCGAAGATCGCCGTTTCCGGTCCGGATCCACGCTCGAAGCGCAGATCCCGACCCGAACCGGCGATCTTCATCCGGCGGCCGCCCGTGCGGGCGGTCTCAGCCGGGGACGTGTCGCGAGGTGGGACGAGGTTCGGTCAGCGGACGCCGCGCAGGAAGTTCCAGGCGTCGATGACCCATTCGATGGTTCGCAGGTACTGCACGCCAGCGACGACCAGGAAGAGTCCGGTCACGGCGTGCGACAGCCAGGCGCTGCGCCGGGTCCGCCCCATGAGCTTCTCCAGCACCACGCCGCCGACGAGCCGGGACAGCGCGAACAGGCCGACCGCCACCACGAACACCAGGAACAGGGCCAGGGTGGCCGAGGCGTGGTCGCTGTCGCCGCCCGCCGAGGCGGCCCACAGCCCCCAGGAGACCAGCAGGAAGATCGCGCCGGCGACGCTCCACCGGCCGCCCGCCTTCAGCTGTCGCATGCGTACGCCGAACGGCACGTCCGGGCGCTTGAGGTGGCCGGACGTGACGATCTGGCCCGGCGCGAGCGTCGGCTCGAAGGAGACCGTCTGCTCCACCTGGCGCTGGGCGGGCACCGCTGCCACACCCGTCTTGAAGTCCTTCTGGCCCGGACCGGGCTGCTGGGTCTGCAACGCCTCGGTCGGGATCTCCTGCGTGCGGTCGAAGCGCAGTTCCTGCGTCGGATCGGTCCCCTCAGTCACGCCCGACATGCTAGCCGCCTGACACGACACCGCCAGCCGAGTATCGCCGCCGCCCGAGTTCACCCGATAGCCTGACGGGATGCAGGAATACGAGCGCCGGAGGCACCGTGGCCGCTCCGACGACGATGACGACCACGACCTCGAACGAGGGCTACGCGGCCTGATCGGCCCCGGAGCGTCGCAGATCAGCCTGTCCGCGGCGTTGCGGGCGCGCGACGCCGCCCGGCCCACGGCGGAGGACCTGGCCCGCGCCGAGGCCGAGCTGGAGATCGTCCGCCGTGGTTGGGTGCCGCGGGATCCGCTGCGCTGAGGCCGCCGGAATCGCCCCGAAACAGTCGGGAACCCGTCAGTTGGGCAGCGGGGGCAGCTCGCCGGTCTTCTCGTACACGGCGACCTCCTCGATGCGCCGGGCGTGCCGCTCGGCCTGCGAGAACGGGGTGCTGAGGAACGCCTCCACGATCGCGGTGGCCTCCTCCAGCGAGTGCTGGCGCGCGCCGATGCCGACGACGTTGGCGTCGTTGTGCTGGCGGGACAGGGTGGCCGTGTCGATGTTCCAGGCCAGCGCGGCGCGTACGCCTGCGATCTTGTTGGCGGCGATCTGCTCGCCGTTGCCGGAACCGCCGATCACCACGCCGAGGCTGCCCGGGTCGGTGACCACGCGGTGCCCGGCGTGCAGGCAGAACGAGGGGTAGTCGTCCTCGGCGTCGTAGGCGTGCGCGCCGACGTCGACCACGTCGTATCCCTTGGCCTGCAGCTCGGTGACCAGGTGGGCCTTCAGTTCGAAACCGGCGTGGTCCGCCGCGAGGTAAACGCGCATGGTCAAAGTCTGCCAGCCGGACCCGGCGGCCGCGCAGCGGACCCGCTCACCGCCGAGCGGGGCCCAGACCTCACCAAGGTCCTTCGACTTGCCAGGCAGGTGGGCGAATGCGGCTTCACGATACGCACCGGTGCCCGGCAAGTCCGACGACCATGGCGCGGGCGCGCCCGCAATCCGGCGCCGACCCGTTTCGGGCGACGGCTGTGCTGCTCGGCGCAGTCGTCGCGTTAAGAAGGGCACCTTCTACGTCGCGGAGCGATGTGAAGGTGCCCTTCCTTTCGTCAGAGCTGGGCTACGACGAGGCCGGCGCGGGCCTTGGGGGTGAACCAGGTGCTCTTGCGGGGCATCTTCTGGCGGGCCAGGTTGACCTCGACGAAGTCGTCGACGGTGACCGGGGCGATGAGCACGGCGAGGGCGGCGCGGCCCGCGTCGACCTCCCCGGTCAGCCAGGACGCCGGGTAGTCGCCGCCGACGTAGGTGATGCGCTTGTCGCCGGGCTCCAGGTCGAGGGCCTCGCCGAACAGGACCCGCTCGACCAGGGCGTGGTCGATGTTGTCGACGACGGAGCCGGCGGGGTCGCGGGGCAGGGTGACCGCGTAGGAGCGGCCGGCCGCGTAGAGGTGGATCAGGCCGCCGGTGGCGGGCACGTCCGGGGTGCCCTCGGCGACCTGCGCGCCCGCCTTCTCCAGGCGGGTCAGCAGCTCCTCGACGGTGACGTCGAGCTTGTGCACCAGGCGGTTGTAGGGCTGGATCGCGACCGAGGCGGGCGTGGTCACCACGGCCAGGAAGCGCGCGAAGCCGCCGGTCTGCGCGGCCAGGCTGCGGTGGTTGCCGTCGGCGACGACCAGGTCGCCGCCGCCCGCCAAAGCGACCAGCGCGTCCGCCTGCGGGCCGGCGGGCAGCGGCCAGATCGCGTGGGTACGCCCCGACGGGTCCACGTCGGTCGCGGCCGGCTCGCCCGCTCCGGCGACCGCATCGGCCAGCGCCGCGTGCAGCTCGTCTCCCCGGCCGGTCTGCAGCAGCAGCACCGGCGACAGCAGGTGGCCCAGCGCCTGGGCCAGCGCCACCCGCTCGCGCACCTTCTCCAGGAAGACGTCCTCGTTGCGGATCACCAGGCCGGGCTCGTCGGCGCTGGTGGAGATCTGGTCGGTGTCGACCATGCACCAGAGGCCGTACCCGGCCGAGCCGTCGGGGGCGGTGATCGCGTAGAGCACCACCACGTCGTGCGCTGCGCGGTACGCCCCGGCGTCCTTGGCCTCGGCCAGCCGCGCCACCGCGTCGGGCAGCGCGTCCGCGAAGGACTTGCCCAGGCTGTCCGGGGCCCGGTGCGGCATCTCGACGGCGAGCGCGCTACGCGGGTTGGCGGTGATGATCTCGGTGATCTCGGCGTCGTCGGCGAACTCGTCGTAGTTCTGCGCGCCGGTGGCTCCCGTGGTGAGCCAGGCCGTGTGGATCGGGTGTACGACTGTCACGGCTGCTCACGCTACCGGCGTCCACCCGCTGGGACGGCGTGGCCCCACGGGACCACGCCGTGGCGAAACGGGTCAGCGGCCGACCATGAACCCGGCGGGCGAGGCCCCGACCAGGACCGGCTCGGCGAGGAAGGCGGCGATCTCGGCGGGCAGGTTCGGCTGCCAGGTCGCCCACCTGCTCTCCTCGACCGTGAAGCACGAGGTGCCCAGGCTGTCCGTGACAGCCTGGGCGGGTGCGTCCAGGCGCCAGGGGTCCGCGGCGACGTCCGCCATGTCTGTTCTCCCGACTCGTCGGTGAAGCGGTGATGTGGTCCACTTCACCAACGAGCGGGCGGGCGGAAAAGGTCGCCCTGGCGTGGTCGGCCGGTCGGGCCGTCCTGCGCCGGTGATCGGCGGCTCGGTCGGGTCGGCTCAGTCGAAGATCGGGCCGAGGTCGCGGCTCCGCTTGAGCTCGTAGAAGCCGGGGGTGCCCGCGACCAGCAGCACGCCGTCCCACAGCTGCCCGGCGGCGTCGCCCTTCGGAGCCGGGGTCACGACCGGGCCGAAGAAGGCGACGCGCTCGCCGTTCGGGCCGGGCGCGTGGATCACCGGGGTGCCGACGTCGGTGCCGACCGGCTTCATGCCCGCGTTGTGGCTCTCGACGAGCAGGTCGTCGTGCACCGTCTCGGTCGCGGCCGCGGCCAGCGCGGGGTCGAGCCCGGCGTCGGTGAGGGCGGCGGCGTACAGCTCCGGGCCCAGCTCCTGCTTGCCGAGGTGGATCCGGGTGCCCAGCGCGGTGTAGAGGTCGCGCAGCACGTGGTCGCCGTACTTGCGGGCGGCCGCGATGCACACGCGGACCGGGCCCCAGCCCTTGGCCATCAGGTCCTGGTACTGCTCGGGCAGGTCACGGCCCTCGTTGAGCACGGACAGGCTCATCACGTGGAAGTCCACCTTCACCGGGCGGACCTTCTCGACCTCCAGCAGCCAGCGGGAGGTCATCCAGGCCCACGGGCAGATCGGGTCGAACCACATGCCGACCGAGGAGGGGGATTCGCTTACAGGGGTCATGTGGTGAATCATGACGCGGCGGTTTCACTCCGGCGCGTGACCTTAGCCACGCCTCTGGGACACAATGTGAAACAGTTACTTCGCGCCCTCACCCGGGACGTGATGAAAGACTGCTCTGGGCAGCGCCACTGCCCCCCATGCTGCTCACGACCGCAGCCGACAGGAGTTAACACGCCGTGACCGGTACGCGCAATCTCTCCCAGACCGAGGCCGCCGACAGGGCCCGGCTGCTGGACGTCAACTCGTACGACATCTCGCTGGACCTGACCGACGGGGCCGGCAACCCCGGCGACGGCACCTTCCGCAGCGTGACCACGGTGAAGTTCACCGCCACGCAACCGGGTGCGGGCACCTTCATCGAGGTCGCCGCGAGCAAGGTCCTGCGCGCCGAGCTGAACGGCGCCGCGCTGGACACCAGCGCCTGGACCGCCGAGACCGGCCTGGTGCTGCCGCAGCTCGCCGAGCAGAACACGCTCGTCGTCGAGGCCGACTTCCCGTTCTCGCAGCAGGGCCAGGGCCTGCACCGCGCGGTCGACCCCGCGGACAAGGAGGTCTACCTCTACAGCCAGTTCGAGACCGCCGACGCCCAGAAGGTCTTCGCCTGCTTCGACCAGCCCGACCTGAAGTCGGTCTACACCTGGCACGCCGTGGTGCCCAAGCACTGGAAGGTCGTCTCCAACGCGCCGGTCGACTCGGTCACCAGCGAGGGCTTCGGCAAGACGGTCCACTTCGAGCAGTCGGCTCGTATGTCGACGTACGTGACCGCGCTGTGCGCCGGGCCGTACCACGAGGTGCGCACCACGCACGACGGCATCGACATGGGTGTCTACTGCCGCGCCTCGATGGCCGAGCACCTGGAGGCCGACGAGCTGTTCGAGATCACCAAGCAGGGCTTCGACTTCTTCCAGGCCCAGTTCGGCGTGCGCTACCCGCTGCCGAAGTACGACCAGCTGTGGGTGCCCGAGTTCAACGCGGGCGCGATGGAGAACTTCGGCTGCGTCACCCACGCCGACGCGTCGTACATCTTCCGCAGCGAGGTCACCGACTTCGAGCGCGAGCAGCGCGCCAACACGATCCTGCACGAGCTGGCCCACATGTGGTTCGGCGACCTGGTCACCATGCGCTGGTGGGACGACCTGTGGCTGAACGAGTCGTTCGCCGAGTGGGCGTCGCACTGGTGCAACGCCGAGGCGACCCGCTTCTCCGACGCCTGGACCACGTTCCTGTCGGTGCGCAAGAACTGGGGCTACGGCCAGGACCAGCTGTCCAGCACGCACCCGGTCTACTGCGACATGCCCGACGTGGACGCGGTCGAGGTCAACTTCGACGGCATCACGTACGCCAAGGGCGCCAGCGTGATCAAGCAGCTCGTGGCGTACGTCGGCATCGACGCGTTCGTCACCGGCCTGCGCTCCTACTTCAAGCAGCACGCCTGGGGCAACGCCACCTTCGGCGACCTGCTCTCCGCGCTGGAGGCCGCCTCCGGCCGCGAGCTGCGCGACTTCGCCGCCGCGTGGCTGGAGACCGCCCAGGTCAACACGCTGCGCCCGGTCGTGGAGATCGCCAAGGACGGCACGTACCGGCAGGTGACCGTGGTGCAGACCGCGCCGGAGAGCCACCCGACGCTGCGCCCGCACCACCTCGCCGTCGGCCTGTACGACCTCGTGGACGGCAGCCTGGTGCGCCGCGAGCGGATCGAGACCGACGTCGCGGGCGCGGAGACGGTGCTGGCCGAGCTGGCCGGCAAGAAGGCCGCCGACGTGCTGCTGCTCAACGACGACGACCTCACCTAC
This sequence comes from Catellatospora aurea, assembly GCF_042663325.1. Lineage (NCBI taxonomy): Bacteria > Bacillati > Actinomycetota > Actinomycetes > Micromonosporales > Micromonosporaceae > Catellatospora > Catellatospora aurea. The sequence goes on along the minus strand of NZ_JBHTAC010000008.1, from coordinate 190,006 downwards.
ACCAAGCTGCGCCTCGACGAGCGCTCGCTGGCCACGGTGGTCGGCAACCTGAGCGGCTTCGACTCGTCGCTGGCCCGCGCGCTGTGCTGGGCCGCCGCGTGGGACATGGTCCGCGACGCGGAGATGCCCGCCCGCGACTACGTCACGCTGGTCACCAACGCGCTGCCCGGCGAGCGTGACATCAACCTGGTCACCGCCACGCTGCGCCAGGTGCAGCTGGTGCTCACCCAGTACGCCGACCCGGCCTGGGCGCCGGCGGGCTGGGCGAAGCTGGCCGACACCGCCAAGGCGGCGCTGGCCGTCGCCGAGCCCGGCAGCGGCTTCCAGCTCGCCTGGTCGCGGGCCTTCATCAGCGCCGCCCGGGGCAGTTCCGACCTGGCCGTGCTGCAGGGCTGGCTGACCGGCACCGGGGTGCCCGAGGGCATCACCATCGCCGGTGAGCTGCGCTGGCAGCTGGTGCAGTGCCTGGTCGCCAACGGCGGCGTCGACCCGGCGGTCATCCAGGCCGAGCACGACGCCGACCGCACCGCCTCCGGCGACATCGGCGCGGCGCTCGCGTACGCGCTGATCCCGACGCCGGAGAACAAGGCCGCCGTGTGGACGGAGCTGACCGGCCCGACGGCGCTGCCCAACTGGCGCAACCGGGCGCTGATCCAGGGCTTCCAGCACCCTGCCCAGGCGGAGCTGACCGCGCCGTACACGCCGCGGTTCTTCGCTGAGGTCGCGGGCGTGTGGGCGGCCCGGGACAGCGAGCCGGCGCAGGAGTTCGTGGTGCTGGCCTACCCGGTGCTCGACGTGTCGGAGCAGACCGTGGCGGCGGCGCAGGCGTGGCTGGCGGAGGAGGGCCACCCGGCCCCGCTGCGCCGTCTCATGGCCGAGGGCAACGACCGGGTGCTGCGCGCCCTGAAGGCCCGCGCCAAGGACGCCGCCTCGTCCTGAGCAGGTACTAGGAAGGGGCCGGACGCGTCGCGTCCGGCCCCTTCTTTCATGACCGTCAGGTCACAGGTTGTGCTTGCCCGCCAGCCCGGTGAGCTGGGCGAGACCGCTGACGAGGCCGCCGGCCAGGTCGCCGCCGCCGAACGAGGCCGCCATGGACAGCGCGGCCAGCTTGCAGTCGCGGTCCGACAGGCGCTTGCGGGCCTGCGAACCGGTCACGATCTCCAGCTGGCGCCGGGCCGGGTCGACGGCGATGAGCACCGACTCCGCCGGGTGGGCCAGCCGGGCGTGCAGCCGCTCGGCTCCCTCGCGCATCGGCTCCTCGACCTCGCCGACGTAGGTGCTGAAGGTCAGGCCGGAGTTGTCGTCGGCCTTGCGCAGCGCGTCGTCGAGCCGCAGCAGCTGGCGGGTCGTGAACGGCCCGTCGAGCACCGCCTTGCTGGACACGGCGTAGTGGTCACCAGCGGTCACTTGCGCCTCCTGTCACGTCCACGACCGGCGCGATGTCGCCGGCCGCGGTCAGCTCCGCGCGTGCGGCGGCGTCCAGTGCCGCGTGCTGCGCCTCCGGTCCGTCCGATTCGGGCCGGGCGAGGAACCACACCGGCGCGAACTCGTACGGCCGGCCGGGCCGGTACCGCTTGGCGTTGCGGCCGCCGGCCGCATAGACCAGTGCAAAGATGATCCCGATCACCGCGAGCGGGATGCCCGCGTAGATCAGCAGATCGGATAGATCTGGCGTGGACACCGTGAAGCCCCCCGGCTCAGTCCGAATGAACGTCTCAACGCTAGCGGAGCGGACGCGGCCACCTGCTCAGGGGTGGTCGCGTGCCGCCTCAGTCACCCAGCCGCGACAGCTCGGCGAGCACCGTCGGCCAGGCCGCCGACAGCGGGTCGATGACCGCGAAGTGCGCCGCGCCCGGCACCGCGACCAGCCTGCTGCCGGGCTGCCCGACGGCGTACGACTCGGCCACGGTGATCGGCACGATCTCGTCCGACACGCCGTGGACCAGCACCGTCGGCCCCGGCGGGGCGGGCAGCCGGACCGGGTCGAGATCCTCGCGGGTCGATGCGTCCGCGCCCAGGAAATCGACGACCGCGCCGCCGTCGAGTTCCAGCCGCTGCGCCAGCCGCAGGTCCGCCACCGGCGCCAGGGCCAGCGTACCGGCCTGTCGCGGCGCCGGGGCGGCGATCGCCGCCCACAGCACCAGGTGACCGCCCGCCGAGTGCCCGACGGTGATCACCCGTCCGTCATGTCCGCCCAGCTCACCGGGCACAACGGCAAGCGCTGACGTGACGTCGCGCACGGTCGCGTCCGGGTCGCCGGGCACGCGGCGGTACTCGATCGACACCACCGTCCAGCCGGCGTCGCGGATCGCCGCGGCCATCGGATGAGTGTGGGCACGGTCATACTCCGGCCGCCAGAATCCGCCGTGCACGATCACGACCAGCGGCCGGACCGCGGCACGGGCGTCGCCGCACCAGGCGTCGGCGACGTGCTCGGCCCGCGGCCCGTAGCGCAGCGCGAGATCCGGCGCGGCCGCCGCACGCGTGAGCACCGAGCGGTCCTCGCTCATGCCTCCTCCTCGCTGCGCTCGTCGTCGGCAAAGCGGAGCCGACTGATTCGCTCGCTGCGCTCGCTCATCCCCGCCCCAGGAACGTCAGCGCGTTGCCACCCAGCAGCTTGGCGCGCTGGGTGTCGGTGAGGAAGTCGGACTTGCGCACCACCGCGCCGACGGGGCGCTCGCCCAGGGGGTACGGGTAGTCGCTGCCCAGCAGCACCCGGTCCTCCCCCATCGTGTCGACGAGCAGCCGCAGCGCGGACGGGTCGAACACCACGGTGTCGACGGAGAAGCGGTGCGTGTAGTGGCTGGGCGGCAGCGCGGACTGGCCGCGTACCACGTCGCCGCGCCGGTGCCAGGCGTTGTCGGCCCGGCCCAGCCAGAACGGGAAGCTGCCGCCGCCGTGCGCGAAGCACAGCCGCAGCGACTCGGGGACCTGGTCGAAGACCCCGCCGAGGATCATCGACAGCACCGACAGGTGGGTCTCGGCGGGCATGCCGGTCAGCCAGCGGGCCATCCACCGGTCCAGGCGCGGCCCGGTCGGCATGTCCCACGGGTGCACGAACACCGGCGCCCCGACCTGCGCGCAGTGCTGCAGGAACTGCACGATACCGGCGTCGTCGAGGTCACGGTCGCCGACGTGGTTGCCGATCTCGACCCCGGCGTGCCCGTTGGCCAGGCAGCGGTCCAGCTCCGCGCAGGCCAGGTCCGGGTCCTGCAGCGGCACCTGGCAGAACGGCACCAGCCGGTCTCCCCCGTCCGCGCAGACCGTCAGCGCCAGATCGTTGAAGATGCGGGCCACCTTCATCGCCTGGTCGGCGGGGCGCTCGTACGAGAAGAACACCGGCGTCGGCGAGACGACCTGGACGTCGACGCCGTCGTCGGCCATGTCGGACAGCCGGGTCGGCGCGTCCCAGCACTGCGCGCCGATCGGCCGGAACTCCGTCTCCCCGATCATGATCATCGCGGCGCGTTCGGAGTCCACCCGCAGCCAGGGCCAGTCGTCGCCGCCGCACGCGTTCGACAGCTCCGGCCAGCCCTGGGGCACGACGTGGGTGTGCACGTCGACGACGGGGGCCATCAGCCCTTACCCGGGTGCAGGGTGCCGCACTTGGCACAGGTGCGGGCCTGCTCGCTGTCGTAGAACGCGGTGAACACCGGCGGCAGGTCGGCGACGATGTCGCGCACCTGCAGCTCCACCTCGTGCACGATCTCGGAGCAGTTCGGGCAGTACCAGCGGAACTTCTCCAGCGTGCCCTCCTCGCGGACCCGTTCCATGACCAGGCCGATCGAGCCGGCCTCGCGCTGCGGCGAGTGCGGGGTGAGCCGGGGCAGCATCCACATGTGCCCCTCGGGCACCGTGATCGTCCGCGGGCCGTCCGGCGTCATCACGTTGATCCGCAGCGTGCCCTTGATCTGGTAGAAGAACTCCTCGTACGGGTCCACGTGGAAGTCGGTGCGCTGGTTCGGGCCGCCGACCACCATCACGATGAAGTCGTCGCCGGTAGGGAACATCTGCTTGTTGCCGACCGGCGGCTTGAGCAGGTGCTGGTTCTCCTCGATCCAGCCGGGGAAGCTCACCGGCTCGGAAATCTCCGTCACTTCAGACCTCCTTGGGAAGTAGCGCGACTGCCTGGATCTCGATCAGCAGGTGCGGGTGCGGGAGCTGGTGCACCGCGACCGTGGTGCGGGTGGGTCCGGTGGCGTCGAAGAATTCGCCGTACACCTCGTTGTACCCGCCGAAGTCGTTCATGTTGACCAGGTACGTGGTGACCTGGACCAGGTCGGACAGGTCCGCGCCGACCGAACGCAGGATGTCGCCGATGTTCTCGATCACCGCGCGGGTCTGCTCGCGGATGTCGAGGCTGGTGGTGCCCATCTCGTCCACCGACGCGCCCGCGATGGTGTTGTCGGGCCGCCGGCTCGACGTCCCGCTCACGAACGCGAACCCGCCCGCCACCTTCACGTGCGGGAACTTCCCTCGCGGCGTCGCCTTGCCCGCGACCGTCTTCGCCCCGCTCATGCCGTGGCCTTCAGCGAGGCGGTGCCGAGGCCTTCGACGACGGCGCGGACGTGGGCACCGGGGGTGAGGGGGACGGCGGCGGTGGCGGCTCCGGCGAGGAAGACCCAGCCGGGTTCGAGGGCGACGCCGTAGCGGGCGGTCAGCGCACGGCCCTCGGTGAGCGCGCGGCGCGGATCGCCGAGGATGGCCGCGGTCGAGCCCGCCTGGACGACCTTGCCGTCGACCTCCAGCAGCACGCCGAGGTTGTCCACGCCCGCCGGGACCGGCTGCCAAGCGCCGATCACGTACGCCGCGCCGGAGGTGTTGTCGGCGACGACGTCGGCGTGGGTGAACTGGAAGTCGGCGTACCGCGAGTCGATGATCTCCAGGGCCGGGGCGGCCGCGGCGATGCCGTTCTCGCCGAGCAGGAACGCGATCTCCGGCTCGATCCGCGGGTGGATGAACCCGTCCAGGCTGAGCTGCCCGCCGTCGGGCACGGCCATGGCGTCGGTGAGCCGTCCCCAGATCACCTCGTGCACGCCGACCTGCGCCATCTTGGCCCGGCTGGTCAGCCCCATCTTGATACCGACCAGCCGCTGGCCCCGGTCGAGGCGGCGCGCGATCAGCGCCTCCTGGACCGCGTACGCGCCGTCGACGTCCAGCTCGTTGGCCAGCGTGAGCTGCGGGATCGCGGTGGCGTCGACCGCCGCGTGGTCCAGCAGCGCCGCCATCTCCGAGAAGCTCACTTGGTTCCCTCCGCCGCCTGGACCAGGTCCAGGGCCACGTCCACGATCATGTCCTCCTGGCCGCCGACCATGCGGCGGCGGCCCAGCTCGACCAGGATCGAGCGCACGTCCACGCCGTACTTCGCCGAGGCGCGCTCGGCGTGGCGCAGGAAGCTGGAGTAGACGCCCGCGTACCCCAGCGACAGGGTCTCCCGGTCCACCTGCACCGGGCGGTCCTGCAGCGGCCGGACGACGTCGTCGGCCGCGTCCATCAGCGCGAACACGTCGCAGCCGTGCTGCCAGCCCATCAGCTCGGCGGTGGCCACGAACACCTCCAGCGGGGCGTTGCCCGCGCCCGCGCCCATGCCGGCCAGGCTCGCGTCGACGCGCACCGGCACACCGGGACGGTCGCCGTGCTCGACCGCGACGACGCTGTTGGCGACGCCGAGCGACAGGTTGTGGTGGGCGTGGATGCCGACCTGGGTGTTCTCGTCCAGCACCTGCCGGTAGGCGTCGACCCGCTCGGCGACGTCGCGCATGAGCAGGCGGCCGCCGGAGTCGGTGACGTAGACGCAGTGCGCGCCGTACGACTCCATGAGTTTGGCCTGCTTGGCGAGCCCGGCCGGGTCGTTCATGTGGGACATCATGAGGAAGCCGGCGACGTCCATGCCGTTGTCCCGGGCCCAGCCGATGTGCTGGGCGGAGATGTCGGCCTCGGTGCAGTGCGTGGCGATGCGCACGCTGGTGACGCCGAGGTCGCGGGCGGCCTTCAGGTCCGCGATGGTGCCGATGCCGGGCAGCAGCAGCGTGGTCAGCCTCGACCGGGTCATCACCTCGGCGGCCGCCGCGATCCACTCGGCGTCGGTGGCCGCGCCGTAGCCGTAGTTGACGCTGGAGCCGGCCAGGCCGTCGCCGTGCGCGACCTCGATCGCGGCCACGCCCGCCGCGTCCAGCGCCGCGGCGATCCGCCGCACCTGGTCCACGGTGTACCGGTGCCCGATGGCGTGCATGCCGTCGCGCAGGGTCACGTCCTGTACGTAGATCTCCGTCATGCCGCCGCCTCCGCGCGCTTGCCTACCAGCCGCTCCGCCGTACGCAGCGCCGCCGAGGTCATGATGTCCAGGTTCCCGGCGTACTCGGGAAGGTAGTGGCCCGCCCCCGATACCTCCAGGAACACCGACACCTGCAGCGCGGGCTCGGCGAACATCGGCACGCTCACCCGGTCGAACTGCACCTTCTGCTTGAGCCGATAGCCGGGCACGTAACCCTGCACCTGCTTGACCATGTCCTCGATCGACGCCTCGATCGCGACCCGGTCGGCGTCGGCGTCCGCGCACAGGCAGTACACCGTGTCGCGCATGAGCAGCGGCGGCTCGGCCGGGTTCAGCACGATGATCGCCTTGCCGCGCGCCGCGCCGCCGACGACCTCGATGGCCCGCGCCGTGGTCTCGGTGAACTCGTCGATGTTGGCCCGGGTGCCGGGGCCCGCCGAGCGGGACGCGATGGACGCGACGATCTCGCCGTACGCCACCGGCGTCACCGCGTGCACAGCCGCGACGATCGGCACCGTCGCCTGCCCACCGCAGGTCACCATGTTCACGTTCGGCTGGTCGAGATGCTCGTCCAGGTTGACCGTGGGGACCACGTACGGCCCGATCGCCGCCGGGGTCAGGTCGATCACGACCTTGCCGTGCGCCCGCAGCACCTCGGCGTTGCGCCGGTGCGCCCCCGCCGACGTGGCGTCGAACACGACCTCCACCTCGGCGAACTCCGGCATCGCCACCAGCCCGTCCACGCCCTCGGCCGTCGTCGCCACCCCGAGCCGCGCAGCCCGCGCCAACCCGTCCGACTCCGGATCGATCCCCACCATCGCCACCATCCGCAGCGACTCACTCAACCGCAACACCTTGATCATCAGATCGGTCCCGATGTTCCCCGACCCGATGACCGCCACCCCGGCCTTCACCACACCCACCGCTCTTCCTGGTCGATCATGAACTTATGGCACGGGTCGGCGGCGTGTCGCGTGAACAACTTCATGATCAACGCGCCTGCCCCGGCCCGCTGCGGCATGGGAGCCATGTGCCTCACCCCGCCAGGCCGGAGAAGCGGGTGCGGACGGAGCCGAGGCCGGAGATGCGGGCCTCGTAGGCCGCCCCGGGGGTTACCGGGACCATCGGGCCCAGGGCGCCGGAGAGGACCACGTCGCCCGCGCGCAGCGGGGTGCCGGCCTGGGCCATGGTCTGGGCGAGCCAGGCGACGGCGTGCAGCGGGTGGCCTAGGCAGGCCGCGCCCGCGCCGACGGAGACCGGCTCGCCCTCGTGCTCCAGGACCATGCCGCACAGGCGCAGGTCCACGTCGCCCAGCGCGACCGGGCGGTTGCCGAGCACGAACATGGCGCTGGAGGCGTTGTCGGCGACCGTGTCCACGATGGAGATGTCCCAGTTCGCGATGCGCGAACCGACGATCTCGATGGCGGGCAGCAGGTGGTCGGTCGCGCGGCTCACGTCGGCGACGGTGACCTGCTCATACGGCAGGTCCCGGCCGAGCACGAAGGCGACCTCCGCCTCGACCTTGGGCTGCAGGATGCGGGTCACGTCGACCTCGGCCCCGTCGAAGGAGGCCATGTCGGCGAACAGCACCCCGAAGTCGGGCTGGTCGACGCCGAGCTGCCGCTGCACCGCCGGGTTGGTCAGGCCGATCTTCGCCCCGACGATGCGCCGCCCGGCCGCGACCGCTTCGGCGGTCATCGCCCGCTGCACGGCGTACGCCGTGGCCACGTCCCCGACCGGCAGCAGCCGCTCCCGCAGCGGGGCGATCGGGGTGCGGGTCTCCTGCGCCTCGCGCAGCAGCCGCACGGCCTCCTCGACGATCTCCATGCTCACCTCTCCGGTCGTGGCCACCCCGCTCACGACAGGTCCACGCAGACGTTGGTCAGTTCCGAGTAGAAGGCCAGCGAGTGCACGCCGCCCTCGCGGCCCACCCCGGAGGCCTTCACCCCGCCGAACGGGGTACGCAGGTCGCGCAGGAACCACGTGTTCACCCAGACCAGCCCGGCGTCCAGGCGCGCCCCGGCCCGGTGCGCCCGGCCCACGTCGCGCGTCCACACCGTGCTCGCCAGGCCGTACGCGCTGTCGTTGGCCAGCGCGAACGCCTCGTCCTCGTCGTCGAACGGCATCAGGCTGCACACCGGCCCGAAGATCTCCTCGTGGTTGACCCGGGCGTCCTGGGCCAGCCCGGTCAGCACCGTCGGCTGCACGTACGCCCCGCCGTCGCGGGCGTCGCCGAAGCCCGGCACCCCGCCCCCGGCCAGCACCGTCGCACCCTCGGCGCGGGCCAGGTCGTAGTAGCCGAGCACCTTGTCCCGGTGCTGCCGCGAGATCAGCGGCATGTTCACCGTCGCCTCCTCGTGCGGCCAGCCGAAGGCCAGCTCCGAGGCGGCCTTGGCGAGCCGGTCGGCGAACTCGTCGAAGACGGAGCGGTGCACGTACAGCCGCTCGGTGCACAGGCAGACCTGGCCGCCGTTGGTGAAGCTCGACCGCACCGAACCGGCCACGGCCGCGTCCAGGTCGGCGTCCGGGAAGACCAGCCCGGCGTTCTTGCCGCCCAGCTCGAACGAGACCGCCTTCACCCCGTCGGCCGCCGCGCGCATGATCGCGCTGCCGGTCGCCGACTCGCCGGTGAACGTGATCGCGTCCACGCCCGGGTGCCTGGTCAGGAACTCACCGGCCGAGTCCGGGCCGAAGCCGTGGACCAGGTTGAACACGCCCTCGGGCACACCCGCGGCCGCCATCACCTCGGCCAGCAGCGTGGCCGACGACGGGGTCTCCTCCGACGGCTTCACGATCACCGCGTTGCCGCAGGCCAGCGCCGGGGCGAGCTTCCAGGTGAGCAGCAGCAGCGGCAGGTTCCAGGGCACGATGATCGCGACGACGCCGACGGGCTTGCGTACCGCGTAGTTCAGGGCGCGAGCGCCGGTCGCGGTCGTGGTCGTGAACGACTCGGTGGGCGCGGTCGCCACGATGTCGGCGAAGGCCCGGAAGTTGGCCGCGCCGCGCGGGATGTCGAGGGTACGCGCCTGCGAGATGCTCTTGCCGGTGTCCGCGACCTCGGCGGTGACCAGGTCGTCGAAGCGCCGCTCCAGCTCGTCGGCGACCCGGCGCAGCACCGCCGCGCGCTCGCCCTCGCTCATCCGCCCCCACGGCCCGTGCAGGGCCTTGCGGGCAGCGGCGACGGCGGCGTCCACGGTCGACGCGTCCGCCTCGGCCACGTCGAAGATCTTCTCGCCGGTCACCGGCGACACCTTCGCGAACGTCTTCGCGGAAGTGACGTACTCGCCGCCGACGAAGTTGCGCAGCAGCCCCGGCTCACCCGCCGGGCGGCCGGTCATGAGGATGGGATCCCAGTTCATCGGCCCGTGCCCTTCCGGAAAGCGAACGCGGCCAGCGCGCCCGCGGCCAGCACCGCCGCGCCCGCCGCCGCGGCGAGCAGCCGCTGCTGCCTGCGCACCCGCTGCTGGACCTGCGCGTACGGCGTGGTCGAGAACGACACCAGCTCGTAGCGTGACACGTACCGGCCGGGCAGCGCCCGCTCCAGGGCGTGCTCGACCTTCTTCTGTGCCTGGAACACCGGGGAGGCGACCTTGTCGCGCATCTCCACGAAGTTGTCCAGCGCCATCTGCGCGATCGCCTCGGTGTTCTCCCGGCGGCGCGCCTCGAACTCGGGCAGCGCCCGGTCCCAGTCGTCGCCGGTCTCGTCGAGGATGCGGTCCAGCTCGACGACGTCCTCGAAGGCGCAGTTCGCGCCCTGGCCGTAGAACGGCACGATGGCGTGCGCGGCGTCGCCGAGCAGGCCGACCCTGCCGTACGCGTGCCACGGGCTGCACCGCACCGTGCCCAGCACGCCCACCGGGTTGTGCAGGTAGTCGTCGACCAGGTTCGGGGCCAGCTCGATGACGTCCGGGTACACCCGCGCGAAGTGCTGCTCGATCGCGGCCGGGCTGCTCAGCGACGCGAACGCGTCGGTGCCGCCGGTCGGCCAGAACAGGGTGCAGGTGAAGGAGCGGTCCGGGTTCGGCAGCGCGATCATCATCGACGCGCCGCGCGGCCAGATGTGCAGCGCGCCCGGGTCCATCGCGAACTCGCCGTCGCGGGCCGGGATGGTCAGCTCCTTGTAGCCGTGCTCCAGGAAGTCGAGGCTCTCGGTCAGGCCGGTGTGCGCGAGCAGCTGCCCGCGTACCGCCGAGCTGAAGCCGTCGGTGCCGATGACCACGTCGGCCTGCGCTTCCACCACGCCGTGCGGGGTGTCGAAGCGCATCTCGCCGGTCTTCGGGTCCAGCCCGGTCAGGCGGTGGTCGAAGTGCGCGGTCACGCCCGGCAGCGCGGTGGCCGCCTCCAGCAGGGCGTTGTTCAGCGCGCCGCGGCTGATCGAGTTGATCGCCCGCTCGCCGTCGCTGCTGTACGGCTGGAAGCCCGGCTCGCCCTCGACCGGGTGGATCATCCGGCCGCGCATCGGCAGCGCGTCGGCCATCACCGAGCGGTCCAGGCCGATGCGGCGCAGCGCGTCCAGCCCGCGCTCGGACAGCGCCAGGTTGATCGAGCGCCCGCGCTCGACCTTGCCGGTACGCGGGTCCGGGCGGCGCTCGTACATCGTCACCGTGTAGCCACGGCGGGCCAGATAGCAGGTCAGCAGGCTGCCCGCCAGCCCTGCCCCGACGACGGCCACGGTCTTCTCACGCGTCATGCCCGCTCCCCGGGGAAGATCGCGGCGAGCGCCTGGGCCACCCGCCAGCAGTCGTGATAGGTCGAGTACAGCGGCACCGGCGCGAAGCGCACGATGTCAGGCTGGCGCGCGTCGGCGATCACGCCGTGCTCGTGGCGCAGCCGCCGGGCCAGCTCGTTCGCGCCCAGCTCGGTGGTCCGCACCGACAGCTGGCAGCCGCGCCGCAGCGGGTCGCGCGGGGTGACCTGCCGCAGCGGCCGACCGGGCAGCACCTCGTCGAGCAGGCTCTCCAGGTACGCCGTCAGCCGCACGCTGCGCTCGCGCAGCGTGTCCATGCCGACCTTGTCGAACAGTTCGAGGGAGGTGCGTACCGGGCCCATCGCGAAGATCGGCGGGTTGGAGATCTGCCACGCCTCGACCGTGGCCGGCGGGCGCGAGGTCGGCGTCATCTCGAAGCGGGTCGCCGCCTCGGTGCTCCACCAGCCCTCGAAGCGGGGCAGCTCCGGGTCGCCCAGGTGGCGCTCGTGCACGAACACCCCGGCCAGCGCGCCGGGGCCGGAGTTCAGGTACTTGTACGAGCACCAGGCCGCGAAGTCGACGTCCCAGTCGTGCAGGCGCAGCGGCACGTTGCCCGCCGCGTGGGCGAGGTCCCAGCCGACGACCGCGCCCGCGGCCCGGCCCGCCGCGGTGATCGCCGGGATGTCCATCAGCTCACCGGTGAGGAAGTTGACCCCGCCGAGCATGACCAGCGCGACGGTGTCGCCCTCGTCGCGCAAGAACGCGAGCACGTCCTCGGTGCGCAGGGTGTCCTCGCCGGCGCGCGGGCGCAGGCGTACCACGGTGGTGTCGGGGTCCAGCCCGTGGAAGCGGGCCTGGCTGCGCACCGCGTAGCTGTCGGACGGGAACGCCGCGTCCTCGATCACGATGCGCGTGCGCGCCCCCGTCGGCCGGTAGAACGACACCATCAGCAGGTGCAGGTTGACCGTCAGCGAGTTCATCACCACGGTCTCCGCCGGCAGCGCCCCGACCAGCCGCGCAGCCTGCTCGGTCAGCAGCTCGTGGTACGGCAGCCACGGCCGGGCGGCCTCCAGGTGCCCTTCGACCCCGAGCCGCGCCCAGGCGTCGAGATCGCCGAGCAGCTCGTCCCGGGTGGCCCGAGGCTGCAGCCCGAGCGAGTTGCCCGCCATGTAGGCGGTCTGTTCGTACCCACCGCCCTCGGCGGGCGGAACCCGGAAGAGATCGCGGTGGCCTGGGTCGGCCTGGTCCCGACGCCGGGCGTCTTCCTCAGTGAACGTGAACGTCATGCTGCTCTCGCTGGGTGTCTCGACAGATGTCCCTGATCATGAGGTTATGGCACGGACACGCCGTCGAACCTCCGCTAGTGGCTCGTCCCGGCGGCCCGCCTGAACGGCGGACCACCGCGGACTCCCCACCAGCGTCCATAACTTCATGATCAGCGCTTACATGGCGGTGCGGGCGGACCAGAGTTCGGGGAAGACGGTGCGGGACATGCTGCGCTGGAGCCAGGCGTACCCGTTGGAGCCGCCACTGCCGACCTTCGCGCCCATGGTGCGGGCCACGGCCTTGAGGTGCTTGTAGCGCCAGTCGTCGAACCGCTCGGCGACGTCGGTCAGCGCCTCGCCGAGACGGCGCAGGTGGTTGTCAGGGCTCTCGTCGGCGTAGATGCGCACCCAGGCGGCCTCGACGGCCGGGTGGGCCTCGTGCTCGGTGGCGAAGTCGCGAGTCAGCAGGTCGGCGGGCAGGTCGAAGCCCTGGCGGGCGAGCAGCGCGATCACGTCGTCCCAGACGCTCGCGCCGTGCAGGGTGGCCAGCAGGTCGTGGTACACCTCGTCCTGGCGCTGGAACGGGCGGATCAGCGACGCCGTCTTCAGGCCAAGGAGGAACTCCAGGTGGCGGTACATCGCCGACTGGAAGCCCGAGCCCTCGCCGAGCAGGTTGCGGAACCGGTTGAAGTCGGCCGGGGTCATCCAGTGCAGCGCGTTCCATGCGGCGTTGAGCCCGTCCAGGTGCAGCACGGTGCGGCGCAGCGGGGCGAGCGCGCCGTACACGTCGTCCTCGGCGAGCAGGCGCTGGGTCTCCCGCAGTTCGAAGCGCACCAGACCGAAGTACAGCTCCATCACCTGGCTGATCATGAGGAAGGACATCTCGCCCGGGTCCTTGCTCAGCGTCTGCTGCAGCGTGTGCAGGGTGCTCGCGTGCACGTACGCGTCGTACGGCGTGCGCTGGGCGAACTCCAGGGTCGGCTCACCGCCGTTGGCTTCGGCGCGCTCGGCGCGCTCGGCCGCGGTCGCCGGGCGTACGGCAGCGTTCGTCGTCGATGGAGCGGTCACACGTTCCTCCAGGTGCTCTGGTCAACGTCATGATGTCTCCGTGATGCCCCGTGACGGAATGCCGAATCAACGGCGCTCGGGCCGATCGGCTTAACGTTCATACTGGGGTCGGGGCGTTTCGTTTACGAAGGGAAAGTGCGTCGTGGACGACATGGATTGGGCGCTGCTGCGCGAACTGCAGGAGGACGCCCGGCTGTCCTTCAGCGAGCTGTCCCGGCGGGTGCACCTGTCCCCGCCGGCGGTCGCCGAACGGGTACGGCGGCTGGAGGAGTCCGGGGTGATCGCCGGTTACCGCGCGCACGTGGACCTGACCGCGGCCGGGCGGCCGGTCGTCGCGCTGATCCAGATGTCCTGCTACGGCGCGGGCTGCATCCTGCGCGACCCTTCGGTGGCCGAGTGGCCGGAGATCCTGGAGATCCACCGCATCACCGGCGACGCCTGCAGCATCCTCAAGGTCGCCGCGACCTCCATGGACGCCTTCGAGGCCCTGATCGACCGCCTGGCCCCCCACGGCCGCCCGTCCAGCACGCTCATCCTGTCGACCCCCCTGGCCTGGCGCCCCCTCACCCCGCCGCCCCCCGCCCTCCCCGGCCGCAACTCTTGAAAAGTCGCGGCGTCCGGCACCCGTGATGGCCGCGACTCTTTAAGAGTTGCGGCAGGAGGGGGCGGGAAGGGCGAGGTGATCTCGCCCGGTTCGGGCCTTTTTTCATGTTTATGGGCGTGGTGGGTTAGTGCTGGGTGAGAGGATTTGGCGGTAGCCCGGGGTGATCGGGTGATCAAACGCGATTTGGGGGAAACATGCGGTCTGCTCTCCGGGTGGCGGCCGGGGCCGTGGCGCTGGTCGTCGCGGCGCTCACCGCGCCGGCGCCCGCGCACGCCGAGGGCGTCTTCGTCGAGGTCAACCCGAGCACCATCCAGGCGGGCTTCCAGGTCGCAATCCGCGCCAGCTGCGGCGACGCGCTGAACAACGCGAAGGTGCACTCCGACGCGTTCGGCACGGTCACCGTCGAGCCGGTCAACGTGTACCTGATCGCGGCGGCGACGGTGCCCGAGAACAAGAAGGCGGGCGGCTACAACGTGAAGCTGACCTGCCCGAGCCGGCAGACCGCCACCACCACGCTGTGGGTGGTCAACCACGACAGCCCGCAGCGCGGTCCGAACACCGGCGGTGGCGGCCTGGCCGGGGACGGCGGCACGACGCTGATCGGCGCGGGCGCCGCGGCGATGGGCCTGGGCCTGGGTGTGCTGCTGCTGTCGCGTCGCCGCGGGCGCAACCCGCTGACCCCCGCCTGACGCCGTGCTGCGCCGCCTGCGCGGCCCGCTGGCCGCGGTGCTGCTCCTGGTCGGGCTGTTCAGCGTCGGTATCGGCCTGGGCCAGGCCGGCGGCTTCTCGTTCGCCGAGCTGTTCCGGGGACCGGGCAAGGCTCCGCCGGGCGAGTTCCCGGTGCTGGGCCCGAGCCGGCCGCTGCGCATCCAGATTCCCGCGATCAAGGTCAAGGCGTACATCCACGGGGTCGGCCTGGACGAGCGCGGCGCGATCGACACCCCGTCGCTGCTGCTGCGCAACGAGGCGGGCTGGTTCGACGACGGGCCCTCCCCCGGCCAGTACGGACCGGCGATCATCGTCGGGCACGTGGACACCAAGGACTCCCCCGGCGTCTTCCACCGCCTGAACGAGCTGAAGCCCGGCGCGAAGATCGAGATCACGCGCCGGGACAACAAGGTCACCGTGTTCGAGGTCAACACGGTCGAACGGTTCAGCAAGCAGAGCCTGCCCGTCGACCGGATCTACCACGACTACACCCGGCCCGGGTTACGGCTGATCACCTGCGGGGGCCGCTGGGTGGGCGGCGAGCTGGGCTACGCGGACAACATCGTGGTGTTCGCGAGCCTGGTGAGCGCGCACAAGGCCTGAGCCTCAGGCGGTCTCCAGCCACTGCGCCCAGCGCGGGTCCGGGGTGCGGTGGCCGAGCACGCGCCACACCGCGCCGTGCGGCACGGTGGGCTTCACGGGAAGACGCCAGCCGAGGTCGGCCAGCGTCTTGTCGCCCTTGTGGTGGTTGCAGCGGGCGCAGGCGGCGACCACGTTGTCCCAGGCGTGCTGCCCGCCCTTGGAGCGGGGGTGCACGTGGTCGATCGTCTCGGCCGGCCCCTGGCAGTAGACGCAGCGCCCGCCGTCGCGCGCGAAGATCGCGCGCCGGGACAGGCCGACCTGGGTGCGGTACGGCACCCGCACGTAACGGGTGAGCTTGGCCACGAGGGGGACGGGCACCCGGGCCCGGGAGCTGTGCAGCACCCCGTCGCCGTCGGCCACGCAGACGGCCTTGCCGGAGAGTATGAGGATGGCGGCCCGGCGCACGGACACGACACACAGCGGTTCGTAAGTCGCGTTGAGGAGCAACGCGGCGGAGGCGGCTGTGGGTCGTATGTCAGGCATCGGTCTCACCCTCCGGCGGCACAGTCACGTCATCGCGTCATTGTGACCATCGTCCCCGATTGATCTGGTGATTGCACCTACAATTTGCGGCGGTCTCATGAATTCTCAGCCGCGCTATGCCCCGCTCATTGGCATATGCGAGGAAAGTCCCCCGCAGGCCGCCCGCACCGCCGACCGACCGATGAGGTAGCTAGTAAGCCATGCCGTTGAGCCTTCTCGCCCCCGACCCCACGGAGACGCCCTCCACCGCGTGCCTGGCGGACCCCGTCTGCAAAGGCGTCTACAACTTCTCCGACTCGCAGTGGCTGGCCGACGGCGGCTACTACATCCTCATCAAGCCGATCCGCATCGTCGTCATCATTCTCGTGGCGATGATCGCCCGCGCGCTGCTGAATCACACGATCAACAAGATCGTGGCCCGCACGGCGCAGGGCAAGGTGCCGACGATGCTGCGGCCGATCCGGGAGAAGGTGCCGGTCTCGGTGCTGAACGCCGGGAGCGCGTTCCCGGAGCGCCGCCGCCAGCGCGCCGAGGCCATCGGCTCGGTGCTCAAGAGCATGGTCACCGTCGCGGTGTTCTCGGTCGCCTTCCTGATCGTGCTCAGCGAGTTCTCCATCAACGTCGGGCCGCTCATCGCCAGTCTCGGCATCGCTGGCGTCGCCCTGGGCTTCGGCGCGCAGTCGCTGGTCAAGGACCTGATCGCGGGCCTGTTCATGCTGCTGGAGGACCAGTACGGGGTCGGCGACGTGATCGACACCGGCGAGGCCGTCGGCGTGGTCGAGTCGGTCGGCCTGCGCACCGTCACCATCCGTGACGGCCGCGGCGTGATCTGGTACGTCCGCAATGGTGAGATCATCCGCATCGGCAACAAGAGCCAGGGCTGGGCCACCGTCATGATCGACGTGCCGATCGGCTTCGTCGGCGTGGAGGAGGCGACGTCGGTGCTGCGCCAGGCGGTCGACGCCTTCGCGCACGATCCCGAGTGGGCCGCCGACTTCGTCGAGCCGCCGCAGGTGCTGGGCGTGGAGAACATCAGCGTGGACGGCGCGGTCATCCGCACCGTGTGCAAGACCTCCGCTGACCGGCAGTGGGACCTGCAGCGGGAGATGCGGCGACGGCTCACCGAGGCGCTCGAGGCGTCGGGCATCGCGGCGCAGATGCAGGCGGCCCGCGCGTTGCGGGCGTCGGTGCCGACCGAGGAGCCATCGTCGGCTCCCTGACTGTACGTGGTGGCATCAGCCGTAGAGGCTAGCGCTTTATCCACCGATCGGGCAGAATCAACCGACGACATCCCTTCTGGGACGGTCATTCGGCGTGACTCTGCGACAGGATGGCGGTCCTCGACACCAGTGTCGTGATCGATGGAGGACCATCCGGTGGTGCACCACCCCGCTCGCACCAATACACCCCCACCGAACGATCCGCCCGGCTCCCAACATGAGCACCGCGCGACGTTCGGCGAAGTGCTCGCCATCCGCGAGTACCGGGGCATGCTCGGTGCGAGCGTGCTGTCCTGGATCGGCGACTACCTGGCCAAGGCCGCGGTCACCACACTGGTCTACGAGCAGACGCAGTCGGCCGGCATGGCCGCGGCCACCTTCGCCATCAGCTTCGCACCGTGGGTGCTGCTGGGTCCCATGCTGGCGGCGGTCGCCGAGCGGTATCCGTACCGCACGGTAATGATCATCAGTGATCTCGCCCGCATGGTGCTCATCGGGCTGGTCGCGGTCCCGGGCCTGCCGATCCCGGTCCTGATCGGCCTGCTCTTCCTCACCGCCCTGGGCAACCCGCCCTACGAGGCGGCCCGCTCGGCGCTGTATCCGGCCATCCTCGCCGGCGACCGCCTGGTGGTGGGGATCTCGCTGAACCTCAGCGCGGGCCAGGCCGCCCAGATCGGCGGCTACCTCGCCGGCGGCCTGCTCGCCGCCATGAACCCGCGGCTGTCGCTGCTGCTCGACGCCGGCACCTTCGCCCTGTCGGCGCTGCTGCTGACGTTCGTGGTGCGGCACCGTCCGGCGGTGGGCGACCCGGCTGCGCGGCGCAACCTGGTCCGGGAGACCGCCGAGGGCTTCGGGGTGGTCTTCGGGATCCCCGCGCTGCGGGCGATCGCCCTGCTCGTCTTCAGCGTGACCCTGTTCGCGATCGTGCCGGAGGGCCTCGCCGCCGTCTGGGCGCACCACCTCGAACCCGGCGGGGAGGCCGAGCGCGGCTTCGCCCAGGGAATGATCATGCTCGCCAACCCGGCCGGTTACGTGCTGGGCGGCATCGTGATCGGCCGGTTCACCGCACCGCACCTGCGCCGGTTGCTGATCCGGCCGCTGGCCCTGCTCACCCCGATCATGCTGGTGCCGGCGCTGCTCAACCCGTCCCTGTACGCCGTGTGCCTGATGGCCGCGGCCTGCGGCTTCTGCCTGGCCGGCATGCTGCCCGCCATCAACGGGCTCTTCGTGCAGGCGCTGCCGAACGTCTACCGCGCCCGCGCGTTCGGCGTGATGCAGGGCGGAATGCAGATCATGCAGGGCAGCGCGGTGCTGATCACCGGGATGCTGGCCAGCCATTGGCCGCTGCACCAGGTCATCGGCCTGTGGAGCGTGGCCGGCGTGGTGCTGGTGCTGGTGGCGCTGTCCGCATGGCCCGCGCAGGAGCGCTTCACCGCCGCGATCGAGCGCGCCCGGCGGCTCAACGAGGCTCCGGTCGCCGGGTAGCCTGGGCCTGGTGAGTGACCAGCCCGCCACCCCCGCGTCGACCGCCCTGCCGACTCCGAACTATTTCGAACTGCTCGGCGGCGAGGACGCCTTCCGCCTGCTCGTCGACGAGTTCTACGCCGGGGTCGCCACCGACCCGGTGATGCGGCCGATGTATCCGGAGGAAGACCTCGGCCCGGCCAACGAGCGGCTGCGGCTCTTCCTGATCCAGTACTGGGGCGGCCCGAACACGTACTCGCAGGAGCGCGGGCACCCGCGGCTGCGCATGCGCCACGCCCCCTTCGTCATCGGCGCCGTCGAGCGCGACGCCTGGCTGCGCCACATGCGCCACGCCGTCGACGTCCTCGAACTCAGCCCCGAACTCGACAAGATGCTCTGGGACTACCTGGAGCGGGCGGCATTCTTCATGGTTAATGCGGAGCATTAGGCCATGAAGCAGAGGTAGAGCATGGTTGATGCGGAGCAGGAATCCAGCTCGGCGCACAGCGCCGATCCTCGCCCCTGAGCGCGCAGTGACTTCCGGCACCCTTCTCGACTGACCGGTCGAGGAGGGTGCCCTTCTTTTCGGTCGCCTCGTTAACCAGGGGAGGAATTGCCCGGATTTGCGAGGAGACGTCCTGATGCGCCACCGCGTGGTATCGCTGGCCGTGCTGGCCGCGATGGCCCTGCCCGCCGCCGTATGGGCGGCAGCACCCCAGGCCCCGGCCGAGAACCTGAAGCCGCGCCCGGTGCGCACCGTCGACGAGGATCCCGCCGACTGGACGCCGCACATCCTCGACGGCGAGGTGCACGCGCTGGCCGTAGTCGGCCAGGTCGCCGTCGTCGGCGGCGACTTCACCAGGGTGAGCGACAACACCGGCACCGAGGAGTACGAGCGCGAGCACCTGTTCGCCTTCGACCTGGGCACCGGGGCCGTGCTGGAGGACTTCGCGCCGGACGTGGACGGCATGGTCTACTCGCTGACCCCCGGCCCGGACAACTCGGTGTTCGTCGGCGGCTCCTTCGAGGAGATCAACGACGCCGAGCAGCGCGGGCTCGCCCGGCTGGACCTGTCCACCGGGGGGCGCATCCCGGGCTTCGACGCCGCGATCAACTGGGGCGACGTGCGCGGGCTGGCCGTCTCGGACGGGTGGCTCTACCTGGGCGGCTCGTTCACCGCGATCAACGACGTGCCGCGGCGCGGCCTGGCCCGGCTCGACCCGGTCACCGGCGCGGTGGACACGGTGTTCGACGCGCGGCTGGACGCTCCGGAGATCGGCCGGGTGAAGGTCGAGGACATCGCCGTCTCGCCGGCGGGCGACCGGCTCCTGGCGATCGGCGCGTTCACCCGGGTCGGCTCGGCCCGCCGGGTGCAGGCCGCCATGTTCGACCTGACCGGCAACCCGTCGAAGGCCGCCAACTGGTCGACCGACGCGTACGTCCCGCTGTGCCGCGAGGGCTTCGACACCTACATGCGCGCGGCCGACTTCTCCCCCGACGGCGAGTACTTCGTCATCGTCACCACCGGCCGCCTCAGCGGCTGGGAGATCAACTGCGACACCGCGGCCCGGTTCGAGACCTACGCCACCGGCAAGGTCCGGCCCACCTGGGTAAACCACACCGGCGGCGACTCGCTGTACGCCGTCGAGATCGTCGGCGGGGCCGTCTACGTGGGCGGCCACCAGCGCTGGCTGAACAACCCGTACGGCATGGAGTCGGCCGGCCCCGGCGCGGTGGAGCGCCCCGGTGTCGCCGCGATCAACCCGGTCACCGGGATGGCCCTGCCCTGGAACCCGACCCGCTCCCGCGGCGTGGGCGTGCGCGCGTTCGCCATCTCCCCGCAGGGCCTGCTGGTGGGCTCGGACACCGACGAACTGGGCCGGGAGTACCACGGCCGGATCGGGCTGTTCCCCCGCATGGAGTGAGCGGGCTCCGCGCGACACAGACGGATCAGCCGCCTGCCCGGGTGTACGAGACCCGGACAGGCGGCTGTCGCCGTCAGAGGGCCCTGCGGCGGTGGAGAGACGTCCTCAGAGCAGCAGGCCGCCGTCGCTGTGCATCCAGTCCACGAAGGTGGTGGACACCGAGGCGGCGCAGTCGAGCAGCTCCATGAGGAGCGCGTCGTGCACGCCGGAGCGCAGGGGCACCTGCCACTCGGCGTAGATCGGCAGCTGGCCGCGCTCCGTGGGGTCGCCCACGTACGCCTTGGCGAAGCGGCGGGTGTGGTTCCACTCGTTGACCGCCCGGTAGGCCAGGTCGGCCAGCTCCGGCGGGACGGTGGCGTGCGGGCGGGCCCGGATCACCAGGATCTCGTCGTCGGGGCCCTCGACCGCGAACAGCAGGGCGTGCCGCTCCCACAGCGCCAGCAGGCTCTCCTCCCCGTCGGAGAGGTAGCGGATGTCGAGCAGGTCGAGGGTGGCGGCGATGCGGCGCAGGTTGACCTGGGGTGTCTCGGCCGGCGCCAGTGTCGTCGGAGCCGGTGGCAGGCTGTCCATCATGGACAGGTCGTCCGGCACCTCGAAGAGGCTGCGCTGCTGCGGGACCGAACGCGGCCGCGCCTCCCCCGCCGTCGACTGACCCACCCGCAAGCGTTGCCACGAAAACCACGCCATGCCCATGCTCCTGTCCGACCGTAGCCTGAAGCCGACAGATCAATGCTGAGGGAGATTGCTTGCCTACCCTCAGTTCCATCCCCGGCGAGGAGGCTACCCGTACAGCCGTCTTTCGTCATCCCCTTACCGAAGGTCCCGGGCTGAACAGCCGATGTCCGATCAACCTATCGACCGACTGACAATCGGCCGTACGGACAATACGGGTGTCCGGAACCAGGCGGTGCCATAGGAACCGGCGAGCCCGGTCCACGTTCCGGCGGTGACCACCGTCACCTCGTCGGCGCCGAGGAATCCCATCCGGACCAAGCCTTGCACGAGCCGCTGCGGAACCGCGAACGACACGCCGTCCACATCGGACACGCCGCTGATGACGACGTGGTCCAGCAGCGCGTCCCGCAGCACCCGCTGCCCCACGGCACGGCCCTTGAGCCCGGTGGACCCGACGTCGCGCAGGGCCTGCGCGGCCGCGGCGGCCGCACCGCCGACCACCGCCGCGGGCAGCCGCTCGACGGCGCGGGCGGTCGCCGGGGGCAGCGCGCCGCGCCAGCGGTCGTCCAGCGCCGGCGGCTCCGCGACGCCTTCCAGCAGCGCCGACGCCTGCGTCACCCGGTCCCGGTCGACACTGCCGGCGACCGTGCGGGTGACCAGCACGCCCCACGGCAGCGTCGCCCACAGCGCCACCCGGCCCGGTCCGGCCGGGCACAGCCGCACCAGCGTCGCCGGATCCAGCCGCACCAGCCGGTGCAGGAACACCGCCGCGTCGGCGCGGTCGGTCAGGTCGACAGCCATGGCTTCAGGAAACTCTGCTCGGCCTCGCTCATCCGGCGGGGCCGCTGCTTGTCGAGGTCGTACGGCACCAGCACGGACCGGGCCCGGCTGGCCAGCAGGTCACCGTCGAACAGCTCGTAGCAGACGGTGAAGCGGGACGGCTTCAGGTCCTCGATCCACAGCTCGATGCGCACCGGGTCGCCGTAGTCGATCGGCCGCAGGTAGTCCACCTCGTGCCGGGACACCACGATGCCGTCCTCGAAGGAGGTCACCCCGGCCTCCCGGGCGCCGACGAACATCATCGCGACCCGGGCCTCCTCGTACAGGGTGAGGAAGCGCGCGTTGTTGACGTGCCCGTACGCGTCAAGATCGGACCACCGGAGCGCGCAGTGGTAGGTGAATCTCATGGTTCTCCCACTCGCCTTGATCGTTCGCCCGGCCGACCGCGGCCGGCCGGGCGAACGATCACGAAGATCCGGATCAGTCGCGCGTCAGACGGCGGTGGGTGACCCGGTGCGGGCGAGCGGCTTCGGCGCCGAGGCGGTCGATCTTGTTCTTCTCGTACGCCTCGAAGTTGCCCTCGAACCAGAACCACTTCGACTCGTCGGAGTCGGTGCCCTCCCATGCCAGGATGTGGGTGGCCACGCGGTCGAGGAACATGCGGTCGTGGGAGATGACCACGGCGCAGCCGGGGAACTCCAGCAGCGCGTTCTCCAGGCTGGAGAGCGTCTCCACGTCCAGGTCGTTGGTGGGCTCGTCGAGCAGCAGCACGTTGCCGCCGATCTTCAGGGTGAGCGCCAGGTTGAGGCGGTTGCGCTCACCGCCGGACAGCACGTTGACCGGCTTCTGCTGGTCCGGCCCCTTGAAGCCGAACGCGGCCACGTACGCCCGCGACGGCATCTCGACCTTGCCGACCATCAGGTAGTCCAGCCCGTCGGAGACGACCTCCCAGACGGTCTGGGCGCTGTCCAGGCCGGCCCGGTTCTGGTCGACGTAGGACAGGGTCACCGTCTCGCCGACCTTGACCGAGCCCTTGTCCGGGTTCTCGATGCCGACGATGGTCTTGAACAGCGTGGTCTTGCCGACGCCGTTCGGGCCGATGATGCCGACGATGCCGTTGCGCGGCAGCGAGAACGACAGGTTCTCGATGAGCACCCGGTCGCCGAAGCCCTTGACCAGGTCCTTGACCTCGATCACCGTGTTGCCCAGGCGCGGGCCCGGCGGGATCTGGATCTCCTCGAAGTCGAGCTTGCGGGTCTTCTCGGCCTCGTTGGCCATCTCCTCGTACCGGTCCAGACGGGCCCGGGACTTGGTCTGGCGCGCCTTGGCGTTGGAGCGCACCCACTCCAGCTCCTCGGAGAGGCGCTTGCGCATCTTGGCGTCCTTGCGGCCCTCGACCGACAGGCGCGCCGCCTTCTTCTCCAGGTAGGTGGAGTAGTTGCCCTCGTACGGGTAGGCGCGGCCGCGGTCGAGCTCCAGGATCCACTGGGCGACGTTGTCCAGGAAGTACCGGTCGTGGGTGATCGCGATCACCGTGCCGGGGTACTTCGCCAGGTGCTGCTCCAGCCAGAGCACGCTCTCGGCGTCCAGGTGGTTGGTGGGCTCGTCGAGCAGCAGCAGGTCGGGCTGCTCCAACAGCACCTTGCACAGCGCCACGCGGCGCTTCTCGCCACCGGAGAGCGGGCCGACCGGCAGGTCGGGCTCCGGGCAGCGCAGCGCGTCCATGGCCTGCTCCAGCTTGGAGTCCAGGTCCCACGCGTCGCTGTGGTCCAGCTCCTCCTGGAGCCGGCCCATCTCGTCCATCAGCTCGTCGGAGTAGTCGGTCGCCATCAGCTCGGCGATCTCGTTGAACCGGGCGAGCTTGGCCTTGGTGCCGGCGACGGCCAGCTCGATGTTCTGCAGCACGGTCAGCGACTCGTCGAGGCGGGGCTCCTGGGCCACCATGCCCACGGTGTAGCCGGGCATGAGCCGGGCCTCGCCGTTGCTGACGATGTCCTGGCCGGACATGATCCGCAGAAGGCTCGACTTACCCGCGCCGTTCGGGCCGACCACGCCGATCTTGGCACCCGGCAGGAAGTTGAGCGTGACGTTGTCGAGCACAACCTTGTCGCCGTGCGCCTTGCGTGCCTTCTCGAGCGTGTAAATGAACTGGGCCACGGTCGGGCCAACCCCCTTCAGACAGTCTTCGGTTCAATACTCCCAGGTGGTCCCGCGGCCTGGGACATCGGGCCGTGTGCGGCGGATCGCGCCGCCGGGACGTGCGACGATCCGGACAGCGGGTTTGGCGGGGCACGGGCCGGGCATCACGCAGCGGGTTGTGATCAATGCGCCCCGCTGGGATGATCTACACGTATCGCCCCAGCGTGCCGCGCCGATGATCCACCTTTCAGGGGACTTCAGTAGTCTCAGAGGATGGCCCACGATCCACCGATCGGAGGAGAGGCAGCGATGGTCGATCGCAGTCCGTTCGTCGTCGTCGCGAACCGGCTGCCCGTGGACGAAGTGACCACGGACACGCCAGGAGGTCGCGTCACG
Organism: Catellatospora aurea; assembly: GCF_042663325.1. Lineage (NCBI taxonomy): Bacteria > Bacillati > Actinomycetota > Actinomycetes > Micromonosporales > Micromonosporaceae > Catellatospora > Catellatospora aurea. Next base: position 165,676 of record NZ_JBHTAC010000008.1, on the reverse strand, counting down.
GGTTCCGGTGACTCCGCCCGCCGCTGGCGGCGCAGTCCCGGCGGGCTCGTCACCGCACTGCACCCGGTGCTCGTCGAGCGCCATGGCACGTGGATCGGCTGGTCGGGTTCGCCCGGCCCGGCTCCGGAGCCGTTCGAGCTGGACGGGATCAACCTGCGGCCGGTGCCGCTCTCCGAAGAAGATCTCGAGCGGTACTACGAGGGCCAGTCCAACGCCACCATCTGGCCGCTCTACCACGACAACGTCGAGCCGCCCGTCTTCCGCCGCCGCTGGCGGGAGGCCTACCGGGTGGTCAACCGCCGCTACGCCGAGGCGGCCGCGGAGGTCGCCGCCGAGGGCGCCACCGTCTGGGTGCAGGACTACCAGCTGCAACTGGTGCCCGCGATGCTGCGGGAACTGCGCCCCGACCTCAAGATCGGTTTCTTCCTGCACATCCCCTTTCCGCCGATCGAGCTGTTCATGCAGCTGCCGCAGCGCGCCGAGGTGCTGCGCGGGCTGCTCGGGGCCGACCTGGTCGGCTTTCAGCAGCGGCTGGCCGCGCAGAACTTCATCCGGCTGGCCCGGCACCTGCTCGGCACGCCGTACCACGGCAACGTGATCGAATACGAGGGGCGCCAGGTCAAGGCCGACGCGTTCCCGATCTCGATCGACGTGGGCGAGATGCAGCGTCTCGCGGACAACCCACTTGTCCGGGAGCGGGCCGTGCAGATCCGGGCCGAGCTGGGAGACCCCAAAACGGTCATCCTGGGCGTGGACCGGCTCGACTACACCAAGGGCATCGAGCACCGCCTGAAGGCATATCGCGAGCTCCTGGCCGCGGGACGGCTTTCCGTGCCGGAATCGGTGATGGTGCAGGTCGCGACGCCGAGCCGGGAACGGGTCGAGCACTACCAGGCACTTCGCATCAAGGTCGAGCGCGAGGTGGGCCGGATCAACGGGGATTTCGGCCGCGTCGGCGTGCCTGCGGTGCATTACCTGCACCAGTCGTACAGTCGCAGTGAGTTGGCCGCGCTGTACTGCGCGGCCGACGTCATGATGGTGACCCCGTTGCGGGACGGTATGAACCTGGTGGCCAAGGAGTACGTGGCGGCACGCTTGGAGCATGGCGGCGCACTCGTGTTGAGCGAGTTCGCGGGCGCGGCCGGAGAGATGCGACAGGCGTTCCTGTGCAATCCCCACGATCTGGACGCGGTCAAGGACGCACTCATGCGCGCGGTCACCGTCGACGAGCACGAGGCCCGGCGCCGGATGAGCGTGATGCAGCGGCACCTGCGGCGTCACGACGTGGCGCGCTGGGCGTCAGACTTCCTGACCGAACTGGGAGCAATACCATGACCCTGGGCATGACCGTCGATCTCGACCGCGACGGCTTCGACCCCGAACTGCGCTCCGCGCTGGCGCAGCTGGCCCGCGTACCGCACCTGCTCGTCGCGTGCGACTACGACGGCACCCTGGCCCCGATCGTGGAGGACCCGTCCGCGGCCGCCCCGATCCCGGAGGCGGTCGCAGCGTTGCGATCGCTGGCCACGCTCCCGCAGACCACCGTCGCGGTGGTCTCCGGGCGAGCGCTGCGCGACCTCGCCGCGCTCTCCCGGCTGCCCAGCGAGGTGCATCTCGTCGGCAGCCACGGCTCCGAGTTCGACATCGGCTTCGTCCAGCGGCTCGCCTCCGACCTGGTCGAGCTGCGCAGCCGGCTGCAGACCGAGCTGGAGCGCATCGCCGCCGAGCACCCTGGCGTACGCCTGGAGAACAAGCCCGCCAGCGTCGCCGTGCACCTGCGCACCGCCTCCCGGGCGGTGGCGGCCGCGGTGACCGACGCCATCCGATGCGGCCCGGCCGCCTGGGCCGGCGTGCACACCACCGAGGGCAAGGAGGTCGTCGAGCTGTCGGTGCTCGCCTCGCACAAGGGCACCGCGATCGACGAACTGCGCCGCCAGGTGTCCGCGGGCGCGGTGCTGTTCATGGGCGACGACGTCACCGACGAGAACGCCTTCCGGCAGCTGTCGGGCAAGGACATCGGCGTCAAGGTCGGCGCGGGCGAGACCGCGGCCAACTTCCGGGTGCAGGACCCACTGCAGGCGGTGCGCATCCTGGCGCTGCTGCTGGACACCCGGCGGCACTGGCTGTTCGGCGAGCGGGCGGTGCCCATCGAGCGGCACTCGATGCTGGCCGACGGCCGCACCGTCGCGCTCATCAGCCCGGACGCCCGGGTGAGCTGGCTGTGCCACCCGCGGCCGGACAGCGCGGCCATCTTCGCCGACCTGCTCGGCGGCGCGCCCGCCGGCCACTTCAGCATCGCCCCGCAACGCGGCGGGCACCCGCTGGGCCAGCGCTACCGCCCCGGCACGATGACCGTGGAGACCCGCTGGTCCGGGCTGACCGTGACGGACTGGCTCGAAGGCGACAGCCTCATGCGCCGCCTCACCGGCAACACCGTGGTCCGCGTCGAGTACGCGCCACGGCCCGAGTTCGGCCAGGTGCCGGTGCAGCTGCAGCCGCTCACCGACGGGCTGCTCGTGCTGGGCACCAGCGAGCACCTGTGCCTGTACTCCCCCGGCGTGGAGTGGGACGTCGTCGACGACGGCGGGCACGACACCGCCCGCGCGGTCATCGACCTGTCGAAGATGAACGGCGAGGCGCTGCTGGAGATGCGCATGCGCAGCCACAACCTGACCGCGCACCCGCTGTCCGCGGGCGAGCGGCTGGAGCTGGTCGAGCAGCCGTGGCGGGAGTGGGCCAACTCCCTGGAGCTGCCCTCGGTCGAGAAGGAGGTGGTCATGCGCAGCGCGCTCACGCTGCGCGGGCTGTGCCACTTCGAGGGCGGCGGCGTCATCGCGGCGGCGACCACCTCGCTGCCGGAGACGCTCGGCGGCATCCGCAACTGGGACTACCGCTTCGTCTGGCTGCGCGACGGCGCGATGACCGTCAAGGCGCTGGTCGAACTCGGCTCGCTGACCGAGGCCGAGGCGTTCCTGCGGTGGGTCGACGGTGTGGTCGACCGGACCGGCGGGCACCCGGAGCGGCTGCACCCGCTCTACACCGTGGACGGCTACGAGCTCGGCCCGGAGGCCGTGATCGAGAGCCTGCCCGGTTACGCCGGCTCCCGGCCGGTGCGCGTCGGCAACGCCGCCAACAAGCAGCTCCAGCTGGACGTGTTCGGCCCGGTCGCGGACGTGCTGATGGCGGTCGCGGACAAGCGCGGCAAGATCCGCCACGAGGAGTGGCGGGTCATGGAGGCCATGGTGCAGGCCTGCTCGCAGCGCTGGCACGAGCCCGACCACGGCATCTGGGAGGCCCGGCTGCCTCCGCGCCACCACGTGTACTCCAAGGTCATGTCCTGGATGACGGTGGACCGTGCCCTGCAGGTGCTGGAGCGGCACACCACCGAGGAACGCCCCGAGTGGGTCGAGCTGCGCGACCGCATCGCCGAGAACGTCCTGCACCAGGGCTGGCACGAGGGCACCAAGGCGTACACGGTGGCCTACGGCTTCCCGGAGATGGACGCCTCCAGCCTGTGGATCGGCCTGTCCGGCCTGCTGGCCGACGACGACCCGCGCTTCCTGGACACGGTGCTGGCCGTCGAGGCCGAGCTGCGTTCCGGCCCGGTCGTCTACCGCTACAAGTGGGACGACGGCATGCCCGGCAAGGAGGGCGGCTTCCACATCTGCACCGCCTGGCTGATCGAGGCCTACCTGCGCACCGGCCGCCGCGCCGACGCCGAGGAACTCTTCGACCAGATGCTCGCCACGGCCGGCCCGACCGGCCTGCTCCCCGAGCAGTACGACCCGGACCTGGAGCGCGGCCTCGGCAACCACCCCCAGGCCTACAGCCACCTGGGCCTGATTCGCTGCGCCCAGCTCCTCGGCCGCTGATCCAGCAAGGAAGGGCACCTTCACAGCGCTATGCGCTGAGAAGGTGCCCTTCTTGACGTCCCGGCAACTATGATAGCGGCAACTATGATAGTTGCCGCTACCATAGTTGTGTGGACGCATCGAAACCTGAGCGGTTGCACGGCCGCGCCCTCGAATGGGACGAGCTGACCGACTTCGTGTCCGCGCCGACGCCCGGCGCGACGCTCGGACTCGTCTACGGCCGCCGCCGCCAGGGCAAGACGCTCATGCTCGAACTGCTCGCCCAGCAGGCCGGCGGTTTCTTCTTCGGCGCCACCCAGCAGACCGAAAGCCAGAACCTGGCCGACCTCGGCCGCGCGCTGGCCGAGCACCGCGGGCTCGGCTCGCCGCTGGCTCCGGCCGACTGGCGCGAGGCGCTGACCGAGCTGATCCGCCTCGGACGGGAGCGGCAGCTACCCGTCGTCATCGACGAGTTCCCGTACCTGGTCGCCACGACCCCGGCCCTGCCGTCGTACCTGCAGCAGGCGCTCAGCCCGCTCGGCGAGGCCAAGCAGGACACCCGCACCCGGCTCATCCTCTGCGGCAGCGCGCTGACCACGATGTCCACGTTGCTCGGCGCGGGCGCCCCGCTGCGCGGCCGGGCCGTGCTGGAACTGGTGGTGCGCCCGTTCGGCTACCGCGAGGCGGCCGCCTTCTGGGGGCTCGACGATCCCGAGCTGGCGTTCCGAGTCAACGCGCTGGTCGGTGGCACCCCGGCATATCTGGAGATGGCCGGCGGCGCGGGTCCGCGCAGCGCCGCCGACGTCGACCGCTGGGTGCAGCGCCGGATCGTCAACCCGGCGTCGGCGATGTTCCGCGAGGGCAGCCTGCTGCTGCGCGAGGACCCGTCGATCGCCGACCCCACGTCGTACGCCGCCGTGCTGACCGCGCTCAGCGCCGGCAAGGTCCGCCGCACCGAGATCGCGGCCGAACTCGGCCGGCCCGCTTCCGCCCTGGCCCACCTGCTCAACGGGCTGCAGGGCATCGGCCTGGTCGAGGCCGTCGACGACGCCCTGCGCAGCAAGCGCACCGTCTACCGGATCACCGAACCGGTCGTCCGGCTGTACCAGCTGATCATCAACCGGCACGAGGCCGAGCTGGTCGCCGGGCGAGCGGAGCAGGTGTGGGACCGCAACAGCGACACCATCGCCTCCAAGATCTACGGCCCGCACTTCGAGGACCTGACCCGGCAGTGGTGCCTGTGGCACGCGAGCGAGCAGACCCTCGGCGGCCTGGCGAGCCGGGCGCTGCCCACCGAACTCCCCTGCCGGGAGCACCGGGCCGGCCACGAACTCGACTCCGTCGTCTGGGAGACCCGCTCCGGCCACCCCGATCGCATCATCGCGATCGGCGAGGCGAAGGCCACCGCGAGCCCCGTCGGCGTCGACGAGCTGCACCGCCTCGAGCACCTGCGCACCCTGTTGCCCGCTGACGCCGCGACCCCCGCGCCCCGGCTGCTGCTGTTCGCCCGCTCGGGCTTCACCTCCGCGCTGAGGCGCACCGCGTCCACCCGCGGCGACGTCGAACTCGTCGACCTGGCCCGCCTCTACCAGGGGTCGTGACGGGCCCGGGTCGCGACGACCGGCCCTGCCGTCGCGCTCACCGGCCGCGGCGCTCCGTGTCGGTCGTGCCGCGCCGCCACGGTGGCCTGCACCGCTTCATGATCTGTTTTTGTGGACGCTGGGTGCCCCTACAGGGGCCGCTGGCGTCCACAAAAACAGATCATGGCTGCGAACGGCCCCGGATCTTCCGGCGGCGCGACCCAGGTCCGGGCGGGGTCAGAAAGTGGTGGGCAGGACGTCGACGACGTCGCCGATGACGACGATGGCGGGCGGGTTCAGCTGCTCGGCCAGGGCGGGCAGGTCGGCGAGGGTCCCGTGGACCGACTTCTGCTGGTCGGTGGTGCCCTCCTGGACGATCGCGGCCGGGGTGGCGGCGTCGCGGCCGTGGGCCAGCAGGCTCGCCACGATGGCGGGCAGGTTCTTGAGGCCCATCAGGATCACCAGCGTGCCGCGCAGCCGGGCCAGCGCGGGCCAGTCCACCAGCGAGTCCGGGTGATCCGGGCCGATGTGCCCGCTGATCACGGTGAACTCGTGCGCCACCCGGCGGTGCGTCACCGGGATGCCGGCTGCCGCGGGCACCGAGATCGCACTGGTCACGCCAGGCACGACGGTCACCGGGACACCCGCCTCGGCGCAGGCCAGCACCTCCTCGCCGCCGCGGCCGAAGACGTACGGGTCGCCGCCCTTGAGGCGTACCACGAACAGGCCCGCCTTGGCCCGCCCCACCAGGATGCGGTTGATCTCCTCCTGCTGCGCGGCCGGACCGTACGGCAGCTTCGCCACGTCGACGAGTTCCACGTCCGCGCGCAGCTCGTCGAGCAGCAGGCCGGGCCCGAGCCGGTCGGCGACCACCACGTCCGCGGCGGCCAGCAGCCGGCGGCCCTTGACCGTGATCAGCTCCGGGTCGCCGGGGCCGCCGCCCACCAGCGCCACGGTGCCCTTGACCGTCTCCGGCACCGTCGCCTCGTCGGTGGCCAGCAGGTTCGCGATGCGGTCACGCACCGCGACCGCCCGCCGGGGCGAACCGCCAGCAAGAACGGCGACCGTCACCGCCCCGTGCCGGGCCACGGCCGGGGTCCAGGCGCTCGCGGCGTGCCGGTCGTCGGCGCGTACGCAGAAGATGCGGCGACGCTCAGCGGCGCCCGAGACCGACTCGGCGGCCTCGTGGTCGTCGACCGCGACCTGCACCAGCCAGACGCCGTCCAGGTCGTCCTCGGCGAACGGCCGCTCCTGCCAGGTGAGCCGGCCCGCGTCGGCCAGGCCGCGCAGCGCCGGGGTCAGCTCCGGCGCGACCAGGCGCACCTGTGCCCCGGCCGCCAGCAGCGCGGGCACTCGCCGGGTCGCCACCGCGCCCCCGCCGACGACCAGCACCAGCCGCCCGTCCAACCGCAACGCCAGGGGATACAGCTCAGTCACGGGCGTCCTCACTCGGTTCGCACGGCGAGCCACCACCCGCCGCCGCGGCCGCCGTGGCGGCGGCCGCTGTCATCCTCGTCTGTGCAGTGAAACCGGGCTCGACCCGGTGGGCTCACTCCTCGACTTTCGCGGCTACTCCGGCGCTGTCGAATGTCGCCATCTCGTGCAGGACCCGCACCGCGCCGGCCACGATCGGGTAGGCCAGCACCGCGCCGGTGCCCTCGCCCAGCCGGAGGCCGAGGTCGAGCAGCGGGTTCAGTTCGAGCTGCGACAGGGCCACGCTAGCGCCCGGCTCCACCGACTGGTGTCCGGCGATCATGGCGTCCCGGCTGCTGGGCGCGATGGCGGCGGCGGTCAGCGCGGCGGCGGCCGCGATCACGCCGTCGAGGATGACGGGCACCCGGCGCGACGCCGCGCCCAGGATGAAGCCGGCCAGCCCGGCGTGCTCCAGACCGCCGATCGTCGCGAGCACGGCCACCGGGTCGCTCGCGGCGTCGTCGCCCCAGGACGGGCCGTGCAGCGCCAGCGCCTGCCGGATGACCTCGACCTTGCGCAGGTGGGTGGGCGCGTCGATGCCCGTGCCGTAGCCGGTGACCACGCCGGGGTCGCGCCTGGTGAAGGCCGAGATGAGGGCCGCCGACGCGGTGGTGTTGCCGATGCCCATGTCGCCGGTGAGCAGCACCCGCGCCCCGCCGTCGATCATCGCGTGCGCGGTCTGGATGCCGACCTCCAGCGCGGCCTGCGCCTCGGCGCGGGTCATCGCGGGCTCGACGGTCATGTCCCGCGTCCCGGCGCGGACCTTGGCCGAGACCAGGCCGGGTGCCGGGGGCAGGTCGGCGGCGACGCCGATGTCGACCACGGTCACCGCGACGCCGGTCTGCCGGGCGAACGCGTTCACCGCCGCGCCGCCGGCCAGGAAGTTCGCGACCATCTGCGCGGTGACCTCCTGCGGCCACGGCGTCACGCCCTGCGCGTGCACCCCGTGGTCACCGGCGAAGATCGCCAGCTGGGCCGAGTCCAGCAGCGGCGGCGGGCAGACCGCGGTCAGGCCGGCCAGGCGTACCGACAGTTCCTCCAGCTCACCCAGCGATCCGGCCGGCTTGGTCAGCCGGGCCTGCAGTTCGCGGGCCTGGTTCATCGCGGCGGCGTCGAGCGGACGGACCGCCTCGATCGTTAAGCCCAACAGCTCACTCGTCACGACCTCACCTCACCATGTCGACTGTCGCGATGCCGACTCGGGGGCAGAAATCGTCGCGTCTTTTACTGCTTTGAATCCTTCTTCTGAGTAGTTTGTCCTACCTTTGTAGGGTGAAGCCGCTTAGCCGCCTAAAAGGTGCAATTTCCGCCACTGGACGCCTCGCGCCGATCCTGCGGTCCGGCCTGATCGCGGGCGTCGTCGTAGCCGCGGTCACCTACCCCCTCGCCGCCGTCGGCGGCCTGGGGCTGAAGGCCGGCGCAGATTTCTACGACTCGCTGCCCTCGGAGCTCAAGAGCCTGCCGCCGGCGCAGACCAGCTACGTGTACGCCTCGGACGGCAAGACGCTGCTCACGAACTTCTACGAGGAACACCGCAAGTACACGCCGATCGCGAGCATCTCGGAGAACATCCGCAAGGCGATCGTGGCCAGTGAGGACGGGCGCTTCTACGAGCACAACGGCGTCGACGCCAAGGGCATCGCCCGCGCCTTCGTGGCCAACCACACCGCGGGCGAGGTGTCCCAGGGCGCGTCGACCCTGACCATGCAGTACGTGCGCATGGCCCTGCGCGACGGCGCGCAGACCCCCAGCGAGGTCATGGCGGCGACCGAGCAGACCCCCATCCGCAAGATCCGCGAGGCGCGGCTGGCCATCAAGGTAGAGAAGGAGATGTCGAAGACCGACATCCTGGAGCGCTACCTGAACGTGGCCTACTTCGGGCACCGCGCGTACGGCGTCTTCGCCGCGGCGCAGATCTTCTTCTCCAAGCTGCCGCAGGATCTGACGCTGGCCGAGTCGGCGACACTGGCGGGCCTGGTCAAGGCGCCGACCGCGTACGACCCGGCGGGCAGCGACCAGACGGCGGCCACCCAGCGGCGCAACTACGTGATCGACCGCATGGCCGAACTCGGCTACATCACTCCCGCGGTCGCGGAGACCACGAAGAAGGAGCCGATCAAGCTCAAGATCACCGAGCCGCCGAACGACTGCATCGCGGTCGCCAAGAAGAACAACAGCTGGGGCTTCTTCTGCGACATGTTCAAGAACTGGTGGCTGTCGCAGCCCGCCTTCGGGGCCAACCCCGGTGAGCGCGAGGACAACCTGCGCCGCGGCGGCTACAAGATCACCACTTCGCTGGACCCGAAGGTCCAGGACATCGCGATGGACCACGTCACCAAGCGCCAGCCGATCGGCAGCGCGTACGCCCTGGGCGAGGTGGTCGTGCAGCCCGGCACCGGGCTGGTCAAGGCGATGGCGGTGAACCGCACGTACTCGCTCGACCAGGCCGGCAACGGCGCGCACACCGACCCCAAGCGGTACGGCAAGATCAAGGGCAACTACCCGAACACGGTGAACCCGCTGCTCGGTGGCGGCAACCTGCCCGGATACCAGGCCGGCTCGACGTTCAAGATCTTCACGATGGTCGCCGCGCTCGACGCCGGCATGAAGATGAACACCTGGTTCTACGCGCCGCACCGCTACAAGTCGCAGTACTTCGCCGGCTGGGGCGAGCGCGGCTCCTGCGGCGGCGGGCACTGGTGCCCGTCCAACGCGAGCGGCTCGATGACCGGCAACCACGCCATGTGGTCGGGCTTCGGCAAGTCGGTCAACACGTACTTCGTGCAGCTGGAGCAGAAGGTCGGCGCGGACAAGGCGGTCCGCATGGCCGAGCGGCTCGGCCTGAAGTGGCGCACCGACATCGACAAGCTGCAGGCCTCCCCGGGCAAGTCCAAGACCTGGGGCTCGTTCACCCTCGGCGTCGCGGACACCACGCCGCTGGAGATGGCCAACGCGTACGCCACCATGGCCGCCGACGGCAAGTTCTGCGAGGTCCTGCCGGTCACCGGAATCGTCAAGCCCGACGGCACCCCGGCGATGATGGACGTCAAGGGCAAGCAGGTGCCGGTCGCGACGCCGCGCTGCCGGCAGGAGGTCAGCAAGGACGTGGCCCGTGCCGCCACCGACGCGATGCGCTGCGTCACCGGGTACGGCGCGGCCAAGGGCGCCTGCGGCGGCTGGTCCACCGCGCCCGGCGTGTACGGCATGGTCGACCGCCCGGTCGCCGGCAAGACGGGCACCACCGACGACACCCGCGCCGCCTGGTTCGTCGGCTTCACCAAGGAACTGGCCGCGGCGTCGTTCATGGCCGACCCGGACAACCCGTTCCACGCCACCGGCGACTACAACTCCTGGAAGCCGATCGAGACCGTGGCGTACACCCTGAAGGACGCGCTCAAGGGCAAGGACGTGCAGCAGTTCACGCCGCCGTCGGACAACATCCTCGGCAAGAAGCCGGCGAACCTGCCGAAGATGAAGAAAAAGAAGAAGAACTGAACGGCTCACACAGCGAAGGGGCCCCGCCGGTCGGCGGGGCCCCTTCGCGTTGCCGCCTCAGCGCAGGTCGGCCGCGACGATCGACCAGACCTCCAGGTCCACCCGGCCGCTGTGCACGTAGCCGGCGTTGCGCAGCAGGCCCTCGTAGGTGAAGCCCGCCTTCTCGGCCACCCGGCGCGAGGCCGTGTTGCCTGGGGCCACCCGCAGCTCGATGCGCTGGAAGCCGTGCTCCAGCACCAGCGCCAGGGTCAGCGCGTCCACCGCCTCCGGAGCCATGCCCAGCCCGCGGGTGTCCGCCGAGACCGCGTACGAGATCTCGGTGACCCGGCCGACCCAGTCCGTGCGCTTCGTCCACAGGCAGCCGACCAGGCGCTGGTCCTCGCGCCGCACGATGCCGTAGTGGTCGCCCGCCCCGCTGTCGCGGCGCTCGCCCGCCATCTCCGTGCACCACGAGCGCCCGTCGATCTGCCCGAACTCCTTCGGGAACGGCAGCCAGCGCTGCGTCTGCTTGTCCGCGAAGATCTCCGTGACCGGGTCGGCGTCGGCGGCCAGCAGCGGCCGCACGTCCAGCCGCGGGGTCTGCACGGTCATCGTCGGAAAACGGCGTACGGCGACGTTGCCCAGCCCGGCCACGCCGGGATCGTTGGCAGGCATACGAGGACTCCAGACGTGAGGGCGGCCGCCTCGGCGGAACACATGTGCTGTTTCACGGACGCGCGGCCGCTGTCCGAAGCTGCACCATACCCGCTGGCCCAACCGGTCGCCCGAGTGACCGCTCCACCGATCGGCCGTGACAGAACTCACAGCTCAGGGCATAGGTAAACTGCCCGGGTGCACGCCCTCCTCACCCGCCGCTGGCTGACCGTCTTCGCCGTCGCCCTGCTCGCCTCCTTCGTGATGGTGCTGCTCGGCCGCTGGCAGTGGAGCCGGTACGAGCTGCGCAGCGCGATCAACGACCGGATCGACGCCAGCACCGTGGTCACGCCGGTGCCGGTGGGCGACGTCCTGGCCCCCGCGACCGGCAAGGGCGCGGCGCCGGGACCCGGCGAGGCCGCGGCCTGGACCCGGGTCACCACGACCGGGCGGTACGACACCACGCAGGAGATCCTGGTCCGCAACCGCACCGTCGACGGCACGGTCGGCTACGAGATCCTCACGCCGCTGCTGCTCGCCGACGGCTCGGCGCTGCTCGTCGACCGCGGCTGGGTCCCGCCGCACCCCGACGGCATCACCGTCGCGCCGCGGTTCCCCGCCGCGCCGGGCGGCACCGTCACCGTCGTCGGCCGGGTGCACCTGACCGAATCCGGCGCGAGCGGCGTCGACCAGCGCAACGGCCACTGGGAGACCCGCCGCGTCAGCGTGCCCGCGATCGCGGAGAAGCTGCCCTACCCGGTGCTCGGCGCGTACCTGCTCGCCGACGCCGACACCCCCGGCGCGCAGGGCCTCACCGCGATCGAAGTCGGCCACGAGAACGACTGGCTCAACCTCGGCTACGCGGTGCAATGGTGGATCTTCGCGGCCGGCGCCCTGGTCGGCGTCGCCTATCTGGCTCGCAAGGACCTGCGCGAACAGCGGGCCGCCGCGGAGACCGGCACCGGCCCGGACCCCGACCTCGACCCGGAATCCGCACCCGCCGACGCCGCGACGCCCGCCTGAGCTGCCCCGACGCAGCAACATCGGTTTCGTCCCGGCCGCCGCGCCCAACCGTCCGGTGTGTACGCCGCTGCCGGACACCGGGCCGGGCACGGGCGGTCACCCCGATGAGCGCTGATGCCGTTGCGGGCCAGCGGCTATCGTGCCGGTGTGACCGACGAGCAGCCCGACAAGCCGACCCCCGACCTGCCGCCCACCCTGCCGCTGCCGACCGAGCCGCTGGCGGCCTTCGGTGCGCGTGCCCGGGCCGAGATGCCCGGTGCGGCTCAGGTCCCCGTCGCTGCTCCACCGAGCGAACCCCCGGCCCTGCCCACCATGCCGGTGGTCTACGTCGCCACCCCGCCCGTGCCCCCGGCCGACCCGACGCAGCCCCTCCCGGCCGCCCCTGCAGTGGGCTCGGCGCAGGTCCCCACCCCACCGGCCCCTATCGCGCCGGCGGTAGGTTCCGCGCAGGTCTCCACTCCCCCGGTCGCGCCCGCCGTCGGGTCCGCGCAGGTCTCGGCTCCCACAATCCCGTCGGCCGCAGCACCGCTCGCGCCCACCGCGCCGATCTCCTCCGCACCCGCTGTGGGGTCGGCACAGGTGTCCAGCCCTCCGGTCGCGCCGCCCGCACCGCCGCTCGCGCCCACCGCGCCCATCTCCTCCGCACCCGCTGTGGGGTCCGCGCAGGTCTCGACTCCTCCGGTCCCGCCCGTTGCGCCGCCGCCCGCGGCTCGGGCTACGCAGCCCGCGCCGCCTCGGTTGCAGTTGCCGAACGAGCCGGCTCCGGCGACCCGTCCCCCGGCCACGCCCCCACCCGGCGGCCGGCCGCCGGGCCGGGGCCGGTGCTGGTGCAGCTCGGTGAGGTGTCGGTCAGCTCGACCACCATTCACACGCCGTCGGGCGAGATCCCGCTGCGCGGTTCGCAGTGGACGGTCAGCGACCAGTGGCACTCCCAGCAGCGCATCCCCGCCTGGGCGGTGGTCTGCGCGGTGGTGGGCTTCTTCCTGGTCTGCTTCCTGAGCCTGCTCTTCCTGCTCGCCAAGGAGACCCGGTACAGCGGCACAGTGCAGGTCCTCATCACCAACGGCCCGCGGCAGTACGTGATCCGCATCCCGGTGACGGATCAGCGCGTGGTGGCCCACATCCACGCCCAGGTCAACTACGCCCGCTCACTGGCCGCCCTGTAGCGGCCCGCCGGGGCGCACCTTAATCGACGGAGCGCGAGGCGTCGAGCCGCCCACGGCCCGCGTGGATGCGGGACGTGGGCGGGACACGGGTCAGGACTTGGCGGCCTCGGCCACGTTGTGCAGGAGCAGCGCCTCGGCGAGGCAGACCCGCGCGAACTCGCCCAGGTGCAGGCTCTCGTTCGGCCCGTGCGCCTTCGCGTGCGGGTCCTCCACGCCGGTGACCAGGATCGACGCCCCAGGGAACATCTCCTGGAAGGTCGCGATGAACGGGATCGAGCCGCCCACGCCGATCTCGACCGGCTCGGTGCCGTCCCAGGCCGTCGCGAACGCCGAGCGGGCCGCGTCGAAGTACTTGCCGGTCGCGTCGATCACGCACGGGTTGCCGTCGTGCTCGAACTCGAAGCTGACCTTCGCACCCCACGGCGTGTGCTTCTCCAGGTGCGCCATCAGCGCCTGGTACGCCGACTTCGGGTCGTCGCCGGGGGCCAGCCGCAGGCTCAGCTTGGCGCGGGCCGCGGGGACCAGCGCGTTGGGCGCCTCGGCCGTACGCGGGGCGTCGATGCCGAGCACCGCCAGCGCCGGCTTGGTCCACATTCGGTCGACGATGCGGCCGGTGCCGATCAGCTCGACGCCGTCGAGGATGCCCGCCTCGGCGCGGTAACGGTCCACCGGGTAGTCCAGCGGCGCGGCCGCACCGCTGACCAGGCCGGGCACCGCGACGTCGCCGTTGGAGTCGTGCAGCGTGGCCAGCATCCGGCACAGCACGGTCAGCGCGTCGGGCACCGGGCCGCCGTACATGCCGCTGTGCACGGCCGACCCCAGCACCTGCACGTCGACGAAGCTGTTCACGATGCCGCGCAGCGAGGTGGTCAGCGCGGGCACGCCGATGTCCCAGTTGCCGGAGTCGGCGATCACGATGACGTCGGCGGCGAGCTCGGCCTTGTGCTTCTCCAGCAGCGCGGGCAGCGAGTCGGAGCCGAACTCCTCCTCACCCTCGACGAACACGACCACGCCCAATGGCAGCCGGTCGTCGTCGGTGCCGCAGCCGAACGCGCGCAGCGCCGCGATGTGCGCCATGACGCCGGCCTTGTCGTCGGCCGCGCCGCGGCCGTAGAGGCGGCCGTCGCGCTCGGTCGGCTCGAACGGGTCGGACTCCCACTTGCTCAGGTCGCCGACCGGCTGCACGTCGTGGTGGGCGTAGAGCAGGACGGTCGGCGCTCCGGCCGGGGCGGGGCGGCGGCCGATGACCGCGGGGTGCCCGTCGCCGATGCGGCTGACCTGCACGTCGAGCCCGACGCCACGCATGAGTTCGGCGACCGCCTGGGCGGAGCGCTCCAGCGGGGCGAAGTCGAAGCCGTCGAAGGCGATGCCGGGGATGCGCACGAGCGTCTCAAGGTCGGCCCGTACCCCCGGGAGCTCGCGCTCGATCGCAGCGCGCAGCTCATCAACAGTGAGGGTCGTCATGAGGATGATCCTGTCACGGCCCCGGGACGACCTGCACGGCGATCGGCCTGTTGCGTCGTGGCCGACGCACGGCCACCGCAGCTCCGGGCCCGCGCGGCCGCGGGCGGGCGGGGCCGGTGCCGCCGGTCAGCCCGCGCCGTCGATCCGCACGTCGGCGAGCGCCGCGGTGCCGTCGGCGGCGAAGTGGATCGCCTCCCGCCGCCGCCACGCGCGCAGCGCCGGCTGCATCGCCGGGCCGTCGCGCAGCACGCTGCGGGCCCGGCGCACCCGGGCCGGGGCGTCGACGTACACGGTGAGGCTGGCCCAGGCCCGGCCCTCCGCGCGGGCACTGCCGACCCCCTCGACGATCACGATCTCGGCGGGCCACACGGTGATCCACTCGGTGCCGAAGCGCCGCAGGTGCCAGTCGTACGGGTGGTAGCCGCCCGGCGCGCCGAGCCGGATCGGCGCGAGCACCTGCCGCTCCAGCCGCGCCCAGTAGGTGAACTGGTCGTCCCAGCCGTCGAGCAGGTCGTCGGTGTGCACCACGGCGACGGACCGCTCGCCCAGCGCCTGCGCCAGCCGCGCCGCATAAAAGGTCTTCCCGGCCCCACTCGGCCCGTCTACCAGCACCAACCGGCTACGCCCGAGCCGCGGCTCCGCCGCCAACACCCGCGCCACCTCTTCACTGGTCACCACACCCCTCCTCGGAACGGGGCGGGTCATGCGAGGGTGGGCGCGCCGGGCGGGAGGAACGGGAGGCCCGCCGGGGCGCCCTTTTCGATGAGCTGCCAGAGGGCCTCGGTGTCCAGGTGCTCCTCGACCAGGTCGCCGAGGCGGTCCACGGTGGCCTCCCGCATGGCGGCGAAGCTCGTGTCCGGCGCGACCTCGAACCCGTGCCGCCCGGCCAGTCCCGCGGCCAGGGTGAGGAAGCGGCGGCGGAACTCGTCGGACTCGAACGCGCCGTGCCAGTGCGTGCCGAACACGTTGCCCGCGGCCACCCCCTCGGTCTCGCCGCCGGCCAGGGTGATCAGCGACGCCAGCGCCGGATCACGGTACGCCACCCGCCCGTGATGGATCTCGTAGCCGCGCACGGCCGCCCCGAGCGCCTGACCGGAGGGCCGGGACAGCGTCTTGTCAGGTGCGAACACGATGCGCACCGGCAGCAGCCCGAGCCCGGCCACCTCGCCCCGGCGGCTCTCCACCTCGTCGGCGATCTGCTCGGACAGCATCTGAAAACCGCCGCAGATGCCCAGCAGCGGCCGCCCGGCGCGGGCGTGCGCGAGCACCGCCCGGTCCAGGCCGGTGTCCCGCAGCCAGCGCAGGTCGTCCACGGTCGCCTTGGTGCCGGGCAGCACGACCAGGTCGGCGTCGGCGATCTCGCCCGGTTCGACGGTCAGCCGGACGCTCACCCCGGGCTCGCAGGCCAGGGCTTCGGCGTCGGTGGCGTTGGAGATGTGCGGCAGCCGCACCACGGCGACCCGCAGCCACTCCTGCCCCCTGGCCGGGCCGGGCCGCCCGAGCACCCGCCCGTACGCGAGCGCGTCCTCGGCGTCGAGCCACAGGTCCACGTCGAACGGGAGCACGCCGTACACGGTCCGGCCGGTGGCCGCCTCGATCATGTCCACGCCGGGCTGCAGCAGGCTTCGCGAGCCCCGGAACTTGTTGACCACGAACCCGGCGACCAGCGCCTGGTCCTCGGCGTCGAGCAGGGCGACGGTGCCGAACATGGCCGCGAACACGCCGCCGCGGTCGATGTCGCCGACCACGATCGTGGGCATCCGCCCGTGCCGGGCCAGCCCCATGTTCACGTAGTCGTGGTCCCGGAGGTTGATCTCCGCCGGGCTGCCCGCGCCCTCGCAGACCACCACGTCGTACTCGGCGCGCAGTGCGTCGTAGGCGGCGAACGCGGCCCCGGACATGGTCGACTTCAGCCGCCGGAAGTTCGCCGCGTCGATGGTGTCCACCGCCTGCCCCAGCAGCACGACCTGGCTGGTGTGATCGCTGCCGGGCTTGAGCAGCACCGGGTTGAACCGCACCTGCGGCTCCAGCCCGCTGGCGACGGCCTGCAGCGCCTGCGCCCGCCCGATCTCGCCGCCGCGGCCCGACGCGTCGACGACCACCGCCGAGTTGTTCGACATGTTCTGCGCCTTGAACGGGGCGACCCGCACACCGCGCCGGTGCAGCCAGCGGCACACTCCGGCGGTCAGCACGCTCTTGCCGGCGTCGGAGGTCGTGCCGGCGATCAAGATCCCGCTCATGCTCCCAGCCTAGGGGAACGCCGTGGTCCTCCTCCGGGGGCGGGGCGACCGGCCTCCCCCTCGCATGCCCGCCGGTCGCCCCTCCCCTCCCCCGGGTCTACGCCGCGACGGGCACCCGCGAGCGGGCCGCCGCCTCGTCGTCCTCGTCGAGGTCTTCGTCGGCCTCGTCGGCGTCCTGCTCGCCGGTGACGAGCTCGGCCTGCAGGCCGCCGCCGCGCAGCGAGGAGATCGCGTCGAGGTCGAACGCCCCGCCGAAGGACGCGTCGTCGTCATCGGCGAACAGCGGGTCGTTCGGGTCCGGGCCGATCCGCATGTCCGGCGCGGCCTCGGTCTGCTCGCCGCCCACCCGGTCCTCGCCCGTGCCGTCGTCGAGCGCGCTGGTCGCGGTGCTCGGCTTGGTCCGGGCGAACTTGCCCCGGCCCCGGGACAGGTCGTGGCCGACCGCCGCCGCCTCCAGCTCGTACATCACGCGGCGCTGGCCGTCCTCGTCGATCCAGTCCCGGGTGTAGAGCCGGCCGACGACCACGACGGGGTCGCCGACCATGACCGAGCTGGCGACGCCCTCGGCGAGCCGGCGCCAGCAGTTGACGCGCACCCGCAGGCTGTTCCCGTCGACCCAGCGGTTGTTGGCCCGGTCCAGTCGGCGGGCCGTGGAGGCCACCTTGAAGTTGGCCACGAGCTGCCCGGACTGGCTGGTGCGCCGCCACTCCGGCGCGGTGAGAACATTGCCGACGATCGTGACGTTCGTGTCGAACACTGCTTTTCTCCTCTCGGCATCCGATGCCACCGAGCGTGCGCCAGGAGCCGCGGTCCCGGCCATCGACCACCGTCGCGCCCTGTGGACGGCGGGCCGGTTGGGGATAACCACCTGATCATGGAGTTGATCTGTTAAGGCGACCCCTACTTCGCGGTAACATAGGCGCGTGCAGACGGACATCCTGGGCGAGCCCTACCGGCAGCGGGTCATCGAGCTGCCCGACGACGACCAGGGCAGGGTCGTCGCGACGCTGGTCAGCCGCCGCGCCCCGGGCGGCAGCCGCCGCGCGGTGCTCTACCTGCACGGCTTCACCGACTACTTCTTCCAGACCCACGTCGCCGACTTCTTCGTCGCGCGCGGCTACGACTTCTACGCCCTCGACCTGCGCAAGTACGGCCGCAGCCTGCTGGCGCACCAGACCCCGAACTTCACCCGCAGCATGGACGAGTACTTCCCCGAGCTGGACGAGGCGGCACGGATCATCCGGGCGGAGGACGGCCACGACACGCTGGTGGTCGCCGCGCACTCCACCGGCGGGCTGATCTCCTCGCTGTGGGCGCACGCCCGCGCCGACGCGGGGCTCGTCGACGGGCTGCTGCTGAACAGCCCGTTCTTCGACTTCAACGCGCCCTGGCTGCTGCGCCGTCCGGCGGTGTCGGCGGTCGGCTCGCTGGCGCAGCGCGCGCCGTACCGGGTGGTGCCGTTGAAGCTGCCCGGCCTGTACGGCCGCAGCCTGCACCGCGACCACGACGGCGAGTGGGACTACCGGGTCGACTGGAAACCCGTCAACGGCTTCCCGGTCCGGGTGGCCTGGCTCAAGGCGATCCGCAGCGGCCAGCGCCGCCTGCACGCCGGGCTCGACCTGCGGGTGCCGGTGTTCGTCGGCTGCTCCACGGCCTCGTACCGGCAGCGCACGTGGTCGGAGCAGGCGCACGAGGCCGACGCGGTGCTCAACGTGGACCACATCGTGCGGTGGGCGCCCGCACTGGGCCGCGACGTCACGCTGGCGCGCATCGAGGGCGGCAAGCACGACCTGTCCCTGTCCCGACAGCCCGCTCGCGACCGCTTCTTCGCCGAGTCCGGCCAGTGGCTCCGGACTCAGCTGGGCTGACCGACGCATCAGTTCGACATGAATATAAGTCGCTGTTCGGCGGGCGTGTCGCTGCCCTAGGATCGTGGTCAACTTCCGCCGGGTAGCCGATCACGCCGGTCGTCTCGCGCGGTAGCCTTCAATCGCGCGCTCGTAGCTCAGCTGGATAGAGCAGGGGCCTTCTAATCCTCAGGTCGCAGGTTCGAGTCCTGCCGGGCGCACCATCTCCGCTCCACCCCGCGGCGGGCACTCAGGTGCCCTGTGGTCTGCGAAAACCTGTCCACATGGTGTCGCCTGTCAGTGATAGCTTCCGTCGGTGAACTACCCCTCACCTGAACCGACTCCGCCGCCATACGGACAGCCGCCATACCCGCAGGTGCCGGCACCGCCGCCGGCCGCGCCGCAGTCCGGTCCGCCCGCAGACCCCTACGCGCCCTACGGCGCCGCGCCCCAGTACGGCACCGGACAGCAGTACGGCACCGGCCCGCAGTACGCCGCGAGCCAGCCCTACAGCGCTCCCCCGCAGCAGACGCCCCCCGGCGGCTACGGCGTGCCCTACCAGCAGCTGCCGCCGCCGAAGTCGGGCACCAACGGCTTCGCCATCGCCTCGCTGGTCTTCGGCGTGATGGGCGGCGTCCTGCTCGGCTTCATCTTCGGCTTCGTCGCGCTGTCGCAGATCAAGAAGCGCAACCAGGGCGGCAAGGGCATGGCCGTGGCCGGCCTGGTCCTGAGCACGCTCTGGTCGCTGGTCATCTGCGGTGTGATCGGCGTCGCGATCATCGCCGCCAACAGCGACGACAGCACGACCGGCACCAGTGGCACGGGCGACGACACGTCCGTGTACTCGCTGCGCATCGGCGACTGCCTCAACGATCTGAGCACCGAAGAGGAGATCGAGGAGCTGCCGGTCGTGCCGTGCAGCCAGCCGCACGACGGTGAGGTCTACGCCGAGTTCAAGCTGACCGACGCCACGTTCCCTGGTGTCGACGCGATCGAGAAGAAGGCCGACCCGCGCTGCGCGGACCTGCTCAAGTCGTACGCCCCCGACGCCGTGGACGACCCGGACGTGGACACGTACTTCCTCTACCCGACTGCCGAGAGCTGGGCGCGCGGTGACCGCGCGATCACCTGCATCGCCAGCTTCGAGCCGGCCCGCACGGGCAAGCTCAAGGGCTGACCGGTCCGTGCCAGGGGCGCTGTCCGGGATCCCGGACGGCGCCCCTTCGTCATCGCCGCCGCCTCCTGCGCCGCAGCAGCATCACGACGGGTGTCGCGAACAGGCCGGTGAGGACGGCCAGGCAGCCGAGGAACGCCCAGTCGATCGAATCGGCGCCGCCCGAGACGATCGCGACGATCGTCAGCGGCAAGGTGAGCAGGCCGAGACCGAGGGCCACGAGCCCGAGCAGCACCATCGCGATGATCTCGCCGATGTTCCCGCCGTCGGCGGCCGGCGGGGCGGCAGCGGGTGCGGCGGCGGGCCGCGGGATCGAGGCCAGGTCGCGCGCGGGTTGCGGGAGGTGCCGGGCCGGGCCGACGCCGGCGTCGAGCGCGCCGATCTCCTGGTACGGCATGGCCCACATGCCGGGTTCCAGGTGCAGCACGATGCCGTCGTTGCCGATGAGCCGGCGCGCGCCGTCCGGCCAGCTCATCATGGCCGCGCAGTCGGCGTAGTGGACCGTGGAGCGGGAGTGCTCGCGCACGATGCTCACCGCCTCCGGCCCGATCACCAGCGCCACCTCGCCGTCCTCACGGTGGGCGTAGCGGCGGCCGTCGGCCTCGCACTCCGACGAGGTCGGCGCGGCGGCGAACCCGGCCCAGTCGGCCGTGGTGCGGTGCGGAGTCTGCAGCAGCGCGGTGTCGGCGGCCTCGACGGCGACGGCGTACACCTGCGCCACGGTGACCGCCGACAGCTCGGCGCGCAGTTCGTCCACGGTCAGGTTGCGCTGGCCGGTCAGCAGGTTGAGCGCGTGTCCGGGCAGGCGGACCGCCTCGATCTCCGGGTGGTTCAGGTTCTCCAGGGACTTGTTGCGTACCGCGGTGACGCTCGCCGGGTCGATGGTCCCGTGACGCAACCGGGCCAGCACGTCGACGAACCCGCCGAGCACCGCGCCCTGCTTCTCGGGCAGCGCGTCCGCGTACGCGGTGATCGTCGCGTAGCCGTCGCCGCGGGGGTCGTACGACGTGGACGCGGTGTAGGAGTAGCCGCCCTCCTGGCGCAGGTCGCGGAACAGCTCCCGTTCCAGCACTCCGGAGTAGACGCTGGCCGCGGTGCTGCGGCGGACCACCGCGCTGAACACCACACTGGTGTCGTCACCGGTGTACCAGGCGGGGGTCTGCGGCAGGGCCGAGGTCGGCACGGGCACCGGGCGGCGCGCCCCCGGCCGCAGCCGCAGGCGCAGCCCGGCCGGGACCCGCTCGCCCGCGATCCACAGCACGGCGTTCTCCCGGGTGAAGTAGTTCTCCACCCACCAGCGCAGGTCCTCCGGGCGCAGCCGGGCCAGTCCCCACTCCGGGTAGCTGGGCAGGCCGTAGCCCTGCGCGCCGTACCGCCACAGGGGCAGCGCCGAGGTGCCGCCGCGGGTGCGGCTCTCGGTGCGCAGGATCTCCTTCTCGGTCTCCAGCCGGTGCATCGGCAGGTCGGCGAGCCCGTCGCACACCTTGCCCAGGTAACCCACCACATCGGACTCGCTGCCGCGCAGGTGGAAGTGGGTGTACACCGACGCCGTCTCGCCGTTGTAGTGGTAGTCGGACAGCCCGCTGTCGTGCAGCGCCAGATGCTCGACCAGGTGCGTGATGCCGTGCAGCGGCAGCGTCTCGTCGGCCTGGCCCACCCGGAAGATCAGCCCGGCCGCGGTCCGCCCCGCGGACGGCGCGAACAGCGTGGGGACCCCGTCGACCTCGATCGCCTCGACCACCGGTCAGCCCTCCTTCAACGCGAGGTCGCGGTGCTTGGCGAACTGCTGCCCGGCGTCGCCGAGATAGGTCCAGGGGAACTCGCTCGCGAACCCGCCCAGGGCACGGAAGTGCACGGCGGCCCGCCGGTGGTCCCCGGCGAGGCTGAACACCCAGGCGAAGTGGCTGTGCGCGCTGACCCAGCCGTACACCGGCCGGAACGACGGGTGCAGCACCGAGCGCAGCGCGGCCTCGGTGACCTCCCGCAGCACCTCGGGCCGGCGCAGGTAGCCGTCCCGGTCGGCGCCGCGCAGCGTGGCCCAGTACTCCATGTGGACCTCGGGGATGAGCAGCGCGTTCACACTGCCCTCGGGAGCGGCGGCGGCGCACTGCCGGGCGAACCCGAACGCCGCCTCCCAGGATCCGCCCCACTTGGGGCAGAGCTGCTGCAGCAGCTGCGTCTGCGCGAAGAACACGTGGGGGTGGTGCATGGCCAGCCGGTCGTACCGCCGGCGCGCCTCGGCCTGGCCCAGCTCCAGCCCGCGCGCGTTGACGATGCGCATGGCCCACGCGGCACCGTTGCCGGGCTCCCGGGCGGTGACCTCCAGCAGCCTCTCCTCACCGAAGCGCAGGAATTCGTGCATCTCGGCGAACTGCTCCTGGCTGACGTACTGCGCCTGGGCCCCGGTGCGCGCCTCCCAGGCCAGCTCGATGGCCCGTGCCCCGAGCAGCAACTTCGGCAGGATCGCGCTGGGCTGCGCCTGCGACACCCCACCGACGAAGGTCGTCACGCCGGGCACCTCGGCGACGGCCCGCGCGTTGAAGTAGACGGCATCGGCCGTCGGCAGCTGCGCGAAGTGGCGGGCCACCGAGTCCCAGTCGCCCTGGCGGCACCAGGCCTGAACGGCCCGCACCTCAGGAAAGGGCGCGGCGCGGTCGAACGAGGGGACCGCGGCGGCCGGGATGATCGTCACCGGGGCATCCTAGGTGACCTGTCACGCTGTGCGATGCCCCGTGACGACCCGCCGTACAGCTAGAGTTTCACCACCATCTTGCCGGTGTTCGCCCCGCGCAGCAGGCCCGTGAGCGCCTCCGGCGCGTTCTCCAGCCCGTCGACCACGGTCTCCTCGGCCTTGATCTCGCCGGCCGCGTACCAGGCGCCGACCTCGCGGATCAGGTCCGGCATGCGGTCGTTGTGGTCGCTGACGATGAAGCCGCGCATGGTGAGCCGCTTGCCGATCATCAGGGTCATGTTGTCCGGCCCCGGCACCGGCTCGTTGTACGCCGAGATCGCGCCGCACAGCGCGAACCGCGCGAACACCTTGGCCCGCGCGATCGCGGCGGTGAGGTGGTCGCCGCCGACGTTGTCGAAGTAGACGTCGATCCCGTCCGGCGCGGCCTGCTTGAGCAGCTGGGACACGTCGCCGTCACGGTAGTTGAACGCGGCGTCGAAGCCGAGGTCATCGGTGAGGTGGGCGACCTTCGCCGCGCTGCCCGCGCTGCCGACCACGCGCGCGGCGCCCTTGAGCCGGGCGAGCTGGCCGACCAGGCTGCCGACCGCCCCGGCCGCGCCGGACACGAACACGGTGTCGCCGGGCTTCATCGCGGCGATGTCGAGCAGTCCCACGTACGCGGTCAGGCCCGGCATGCCGAGCACGCCGAGGAAAGCGCTGGGCGGGGCGACGGGGTCGAGTTTGCGGAAGCGGCGCGCGTCGTCGACCGCCCACTCCCGCCAGCCGTAGCCGTGCAGCACCAGGTCACCGGGCTTCAGGTCGGGTGAGCGCGACTCGACGACCTCGCCGACGGCCCCGCCGTCGAGCACCGCGTCCAGCGCGAACGGCGGCACGTACGACTTCACGTCGTTCATCCGCCCGCGCATGTACGGGTCCACCGACATCACCAGGTTGCGTACCTTGACCTGGCCCTCGGCGGGTTCCGGCACCGCCACCTCCACCAGGCGGAAGTTGTCCGGGGTGGGCATCGCCACGGGGCGCGAAGCCAGGTGGATCTCACGTCCGACGGTCACGTCGTCTCCTTGTCCGGGGCGGCCGTGGCCGCCTCAGTGATCTTGCGCAGCGTGTCACGCAGGTAGGCGAGTTCGGAAGCGGGCACGCCGGTCGCCTCGGCGATGGCCCGCGGGATGCCGGTGGCCTGCTCGCGCAGGCGGTCGCCGGAGGCCGTGAGGCTGACCACGACGGAGCGCTCGTCGCGCGGGTCCCGGGCACGGTCCACCAGACCGGCCGCCTCCAGGCGTTTGAGCAACGGGGACAGCGTGCCCGAGTCGAGCTGGAGGGACTCCCCCAGCGCCTTGACCGACGTCTGCCCCCGCTCCCAGAGCACCAGCATCACCAGGTACTGCGGATAGGTCAGGCCGAGCCGTTCCAGCACCGGACGGTAGACCGCGGTCAGCGCACGGCTGGCGGCGTACAGCGCGAAGCAGACCTGTTTCTGCAGGTCCAGGTCACCGGGGTCGGGGCGGTCGGCGCGGGTCATGGTCTCAGCGAAGCACGAGCTGGACGTCGATGTTGCCACGGGTGGCGTTCGAGTACGGGCAGACCTGGTGCGCGGTGTCGACGAGCTGCCGCGCCGCGTCGGCGGGCACGCCCGGCAGCGCGATCTCCAGGGTCACGGACAGGCCGAAGCCGGCGCCGTCCCGGCCCAGCCCGACGTGCGCGGTCACCTCGGAGCCGTCGACGTCGGCCTTGGCCCGCCGGGCGACCAGCCGCAGCGCGGAGTGGAAGCAGGCCGCGTACCCGGCCGCGAACAGCTGCTCCGGGTTGGTGGCCCCACCGGCCCCGCCGAGCTCGGTGGGCGTCGCCACGGCCGTCTCCAGCAGCCCGTCGGAGCTGCGCACCTTGCCGTCACGTCCGTCACCGGTAGCCGTCGCGACGGCCGTGTAAAGAGGAGTCATGCCCCGAACTTAACGGCAACTTAGGTTGTGCACAACTAAACAGTGCGCGACCTAAGTCACCACCGGTCGACGCACGCGGTGCGGCCGCCGTGGCCGGGTCAGGGGTGCGACGATGGCCCAGTGGCGCGGACGCGACAGAGCGGGCGTCGGCGGGAGCAGCGCGCGACGCTGTTCTGGCTGGTCGTGCTCGTGCTCGCCGCTGGCGGCTGGCTCTGGTACGCCTACGGCCGCCCCGGCACCCCACCCCCTGCCACGACGGCCTCGCCCAGCCCGTCGGCCCGCCCCACCGGCCCGCCCGCCGGGGCACAGCCGGTGCGCGTGGACTTCCCGCTCGACGGCGACTCGCTGCAGGTCACGGCCGATCAGCCGGGTACGGTGATCGACGTCACCGAACCGGTCCAGGTGCGGCTGCTCGGCATCGACGCCCCCGAACTGCACGGCGCCGACGGCAGCCCCCAGTGCTGGGCCGACACCGCCCGCGCCGAGCTGCAGCGGTTCGCCCCGAACGGAGCCCGGCTCTGGCTGCTGCCCGACACGCAGCGCCTCGACCCGTACGGCCGCCGCCTGGTCTACGCGTGGACCGCCGACGGCCGTTTCGTCAACGGGGAGCTGGCCGCCCGCGGGGCCGTACGCGAGCTCGCGATCCGCCCCAACCTGGCGTTTCAGCAGGAGCTGCACGACGCCGTCGAGCAGGCGCGGACCGAGCGGCGCGGCCTGTGGGGAAGTTGCGTCGGCCGATAATCATTTAGCGAAGATTTCAAGTACGTCCAATGGCTTTGTGTCGTTGATTGCGGAAGAATCCCGCCCGTGGAGGTCCCGATCGGTACGGCGCTGGCAGGGCGATACGTGCTGACCAGGCCTCTGGCGCGCGGCGGAGTATCCACTGTGTACCAGGCCGTCGACGCGACGGCGGGTCGCCGGCTCGCGGTGAAGGTGGTCGACGACCGCTACTCCGGCCTGATCCGGCACGAGGCCGCGATGACCGACCGGCTGCGCCATCCCCACGTGCCCAAGGTGCTCGACGTGGGTGTGGAGACCGGGCCGGACGGCCGCGACATCGGCTACCTGGCTCTGGAGCTGCTGAAGGGCGAGGCGCTGACCAGCGTGCTGCTGGACGGGCCGCTGCCCTGGGCCGGCGCGGTGCGGGTCGCCGCCACCGCCGCCGACGTGCTCGCGGTGGCCCACCGCCGCGGCGTCGTGCACCGTGACCTGACCCCCGGCAACGTCATGATCACCACCACCGGGCCGAAGGTGGTCGACTTCGGACTGGCCGAGCTCATCGGCAGCAAAGCCACCCCGGAGTTCGCCAGCCCCTCCGACGACGTGTACGCCCTGGGCGCGCTGCTCTACCAGGCGCTCACCGGCAAGTCGCCGTACGCCGGCGGCAACCGCAGCCCGCAGAGCCCGGCGGCGCTGCGCTGGCTGGCCCCGACCCCGGTGCTGGCCGTGCCCGGCCTGCCGCAGGCCGTGTCGGACCTGTGCCGCGCCTGCATGGACAAGAACTCGCTGGCGCGGCCCAGCGCCCGGGAGGCGTCGCTGCGACTGTGGACCATCGTCGGCAACGCCATGCATTGAGGCTGCTCAGCCGCGTAGCTCTCCAGCCACGAGCCCGGCCGTGAAGACCCGCCACTCGTCGGCGTCGAAGATCAGCCACGGCCCGTTCGGCTCGCGCGAGTTGCGCACGAGGACCAGTTCACCGTCGAAGGACACTTCCACACAGTGCCCGGACTCGCACCGGGAGGACCGCCGCCAGTGACGGTCCTGTTGGTTCTCGGACATGGCCTACCGCCTTACGCCTAGTTCCGGTTCCCGTTCATCACTGTGGCATATCCGCGAATTCACGAACATGCCATGAGTCGTGAACGACCGGCACTCCCGCACGCACATTCACGTCCGCGGCCCGGGCAGACAAAAGGCCGGCACGTCGTCGTCGCGTGCCGGCCGGAGCCCGTTCATCCCTACGGGGTCAGCGCAGGTCGAACTCTCCGGTTTTCACGCCGGCCACGAAAGCTCGGAACGCCTCCGTCGACACGACCAGATGCTGCGCCGGGCTCACCGAGTCTCGAAGACCCACTCCGGTGGTGCCGAGGTCGGCGACCTCCACGCAGTGGGCCGATTCGCAGCGGCCGCTCTTGCGCCATGCTGCGCCCAGCACAGACGTCATAGGTTCACTCCAGGTCACGATGGGTAAGAGATACGCCCGCGCGGTTACTGGCATGCCGGTCGTTGGCGCGCAGGGCTGCGCCCCCAGTAAACTCGTCCGAAAGATTGGTCGCAAGTAGCCATACGGCGTTTCGCCAGCGGCTCAGTCCGTGGCGGGAACGGAAGGCGGAGATCCACGTGAGCGCGCAGAGCCCGGCGGTCGCCCGTCTCAGGCTGCGGCACGCGCTCCGCTCCGCCCGGGAGAGTTCCGACTACACCCAGGAACAGGTCGCCTCCGAACTCGATTGGTCACTCTCCAAGGTGATCAGGATCGAGAACGGCACCGTCCGGATGACCGTCACCGACGTGCGGGCGCTGATGCAGCTCTACGGCATCGACGACGCCTCGGAGATGTCCGAGATGGAGAGCCTGGTCCGCGCCTCGCGCCAGCGCTCCTGGTGGACGCAGTACGGCAGCGAGGTCATGTCCGGCCGCTTCGCCACCTACATCGGGCTGGAGGACGGCGCGTCGGCGCTGTCGATGTACCAGGCGCTGGTGGTGCCCGGGCTGCTGCAGACCGAGGCGTACGCCCGCGCCGTCATCGCCGGGCTGCGCATGCCCGAGCAGGACAGCCGCAACCACGAGACCTACCTCGACATCCGGCTGCGCCGGCAGGAGAACGTGCTCCAGCGCAAGGACCCGCCGCAGATCCACGCGGTGCTCGACGAGGCCGTGCTGCGCCGCATCAACGGCGGCGTCGGCGTGCAGCGCGACCAGCTGCTGCACCTGGTCGCCCTGGGCGCGGCGCCGCACATCCACCTGCGGGTGCTGCCGCTGTCCAGCGGCATCCACACCATGGAGTCGACGTTCGTGCTGCTCTCCTTCCCGTTCGGCGAGGACGTCGTCTACCTGGAGCTCAACAGCGCCCTCGCGGGCGACCCCGACCGGGGCCAGTTCCTCGACCGCGGCGAGGTCGCCGCGCCGTACCGGGACACCTTCACGATGCTCACCGGCACGGCGCTGAGCGAGGCCGACTCGCTGGCCTTCATCGCCAAGGTCGCCGGCGAGCTTCGTTGATCACCACGTAGCGGCTTGTCGCAGCGTGCGGCATATGCTCGGCGGCATGAGCTTTCCTCCCTCCGCAGCGCCCTGCGCCGACGTGCAGCGGGTGCTGTGCGTGTTCGCGCATCCCGACGACGTCGACTTCGGCTCGGCCGGCACGGTGGCCCGCTGGGTGGACGAGGGCCTTGAGGTGTCGTACCTGCTGGTCACCAGGGGTGACGCGGGCGGCTTCGACGAGACTCCGCGCGACGAGATGCCGGGCCTGCGGGAGGCCGAGCAGCGGGCCGCCGCGGCCGCCGTCGGGGTCAAGCAGGTGGACTTCCTGGAGGGGTACGCCGACGGCTCGGTCACGCCGAGCCTGGCCCTGCGCAAGGACCTCGTGGCCGCGATCCGGCGGGCCCGGCCCGACCGCATCCTGACCAGCTCCCCGCTGCGCCGCTGGGACCGCATCGCCGGGCCGAGCCACCCCGACCACCTGGCCGTGGGCGAGGCGTTGACCTGCGCGGTCTACCCGGACGCCCGCAACCCGTTCGCGCACCCCGACCTGGGCGCGGCGGGTCTGGCCGCCTGGACGGTCCGCGAGATCTGGTACTCGGGCGGGCCCGAGCCCGACCACGCGGTCGACGTCACCGACACCTTCGACCGCAAGCTCGCCGCGCTGCGGGCGCACGTCTCACAGACGACCCACCTGCACGAACTCGACGTGATGCTGCGCGAGCGGCTGGGCGGCCTGGCGGAGTCGCTCGGCCTGCCCGGCCGGCTGGCCGAGGCGTTCACGATCATCAGGACCGAGTGAGGGCCCGCCGCACAGTGAGGGCGTTGCCGCGAGCTGCGGCAACGCCCTGTTTTCTGAAGCGGGTGGTCAGGCCGCGCGCTCCCAGCCGGACCGGCTCCCACCGGGAACCAGCCGCGAGGGGTGCATGTTCGAGGGGTGCGGCACCCCCCGGGGCTGCCGGGGCCGCGGGAGGTTCAGGTGGCCCAGCCGCTTCTCGACGAGGCTGCGCCGCAGGTAGCGCTCCACGGCGTGGAACAGCCACCAGTCGTCGCTGACGAACAGCTGGGTGGGGTGACCGTGGTAGTCGGCCCACAGCTCCAGCCGCCGCGGCCGCCGCCGCGCGCTGATCAGCGTGGCCACGGCCAGTCCGCTGAGCACGGCGACGGCGGCGACGATGCCGGTCGGCTGCAGCAGCGGTGCGAACGCCCCGAGCAGGACCATGCCGCCCACGGTCATCGCGCCGACGCGACGCGTCAGCGGGTCGTGTCCGGCCTGTCGGGTGTGGACGTTCTCGATGGCGCCGAGGGTGAAGTGACGTGCTCCCACCTGGAAACATGTCGCCGAGATGTGCAGCCCCGGGCGGATGGTCACGATGGCTTGTTCTGGTGGCCGTTCCAGTGCCCGTGTAGGCTCCATGGAAGTCTCCCAACTGCTCGACACGCGGGCCCGGCTGGTGGTGGTGCCCGCAGAGGTGGCGACGCCTGGCATGTGGTGGAGCTTGTGGACCGACATCCGGTGGCCGCCGGGTGTCGGTCTTTTCGTTTCTTCGAGCCGCCGCGCGAGCCGTCCGTCGGTGGACTTCCCGGCTGCCTCGTGACCTCAGTGTGACCGAGACAGCCGTCGTTGTGAAGCCTCTCAATCAGCCAGGTGGCAAGTTGGCACGTTCCCTGAACCTAATGTGCGTTCAGGCATCACCTAATGTGACGGAACTTTTTCCACATACCTGGATCAGGTCGGGCACATCGCCTATCTCGCCCTTGGGCCTGGCCGATTCCGGGACTACCGTGACTGACACTGGCCGGTTGTCCGCCGCCCACCCCCGGGCGGCACCGGACCAGCGCCGCCGAATCGCCGCACGCTCGCGAAGATCAATCCCCTGCGGGTGCGCGCGAACCGGGGACCCAGGTTATCGGGGTGAATCAGTGGTCACCGACAGTGACCGCGGTAGGGCGCCCTTCGCCCGAACCCGTCAGCTAACTCGGTAGGCGGCTGCGGAGAAGGGCCACCCATACCTTGTCATCACCCCATGGCAGGGGCTGGCGCGCTGCCGCGCGCCTGCTCGCCCCCGCCGGAGCACTGACCATCGCACTGCTCGGATTCGGCGCACCCGCGCACGCCGCGCCCAGCGCCGCCGAGCTGCGCAAGCAGATCACGGAGAAGTCCGACCAGCTGGAGAAGGTCGTCGAGCAGTACAACAAGCTCAACACCCAGCTGAAGGAGACCCGCGCCGAGGCCGCCGCGCTGGAGCGCGAACTCGGCCCGCTGGAGGTCAAGGCCGACCAGGCGAAGGGCAACGTGGCCCGGATCGCGGCAACCGCATACCGCACCGGGTCGTTCAGCGGCCTGAACGCCCTGCTGGACTCGTCCGGCGACGGCAAGCTGCTGGCCCGGCTGAGCGCCCTGGACCAGCTCGCGACGAGCCAGCGGGCGCAGATCGACGAGGCGCACCGGGCGGCCGGCGACCGGTTCGAGGTCAAGGCGGCGCTGGACGCGCGGCTGCAGGAGCAGACCACCCGGTTCACCGCGGTCGAGACCCAGCGCAAGGGCATCGAACGCGACCTGGCCAAGCTCAAGGAACTGCGCCGCCAGGCGGGCCTGGTCGACGAGAAGTCGTCCACCTACACCGGCTCCATCCCCAAGTACAAGGGCAAGGCCGGCGTCGCCGTGTCGTTCGCGTACAAGCAGCTGGGCAAGCCGTACGTGTGGGGTGCCGACGGGCCGGGCGGGTACGACTGCTCCGGCCTCACGATGGCCGCCTGGAAAGCCGCGGGCATCAGCCTGTACCACCAGGCAGCCACGCAGTGGCGTGAGGTCGCGCACATCAGCCGATCCCAGCTGCTGCCCGGAGACCTGGTCTTCTACTCGGGCCTGGGGCACGTGGCCATCTACGTCGGCAGCGGCAAGGTGATCCACGCGCCGACCACCGGCGAGGTGGTCAAGGTCGCCAGCGTCGACATGATGAGTCCCTACGGCTACGGCCGGGTGCGTGTGTAACCCGGTCAGCACGGCAAGAAGCCCTCTCCCGGACTCGGGAGAGGGCTTCTGCGTCAGCAGGGAGCGGGTCGGGTCAGACGGACTGCAGGCCCTCCGCGCGGGCCAGCTCGCGCAGCCGGCCCAGCGCCTGGATCTCCAGCTGGCGGATGCGCTCACGGGACAGCGAGAAGCGCGACGCCACCTCGGTCAGCGAGTGCTCGCGACCGTCCTCCAGGCCGTACCGCGCGCGCATGATGCCGGCGGAACGGTCGTCGAGGTGGTTGAGCAGGCCCTCGATCCGCTGGCGCTCCAGCGCCGAGAGGACGATCTCCTCCGGGCTGGGCGTGTCGCGGTCGGCGACCAGGTCACCCAGGTTGGTGTCGCCGTCGTCGCCCACGGGCGTGTCCAGCGAGACGGTGTCCTGCGACCAGCGGATCAGCTCGGTCACCCGCTCGACGGTGACGCCCAGCGCGGCCGCGATCTGGTCCGGCTCGGGGTCGCTGCCCAGCTCACGGGTGAGCTGTCGGGTCACGTTGCGCATCCGGTTGACGTCCTCCACCAGGTGGACGGGCAGCCGCACGGTGCGCTCCTGCTGGGCGATGGCCCGGCTGATCGCCTGCCGGATCCACCAGGTCGCGTACGTGGAGAACTTGTAGCCCTTCACGTAGTCGAACTTCTCGACGGCCCGGACCAGGCCCGTGTTGCCCTCCTGGATCAGGTCCAGCATCGGCATGCCCGAGCGCACGTAACGCCGGGCGATCGAGACCACCAGGCGCAGGTTCGCGCGGATGAACAGGTCCTTGGCGTGCTCGCCCTCGGCGACCAGCTTCTCCAGCTCGTCGCGCTTCAGGCCGCGCTTGAGCTTGTCGGCCTCCAGCAGATGCTCAGCATATAGTCCTGCCTCGATCGCCTTAGAGAGGTCGACCTCCTGCGCCGCGTCCAGCAGCGGAGTACGCGAGATCTCGTGCAGATATACACCGACGAGGTCTCGCTCCTCAGCCACCTGGTCGGTGCGCAGCATGGTCATGTTCTCCACGTTCGGGTCCCTCCCACGTAATCGCCGCAGGGCCTTGCGGTACTGACACCTTCACAACAGATGACGCCCGGAGATGATTCCGCGTTGCTCATCGAAACTGTCACGAAAAGCTGTGAACTCGCTGATACCGACTTGGCGACTCGCTGGAAGCGAGCCGACCGGTCCGCAATGCCCCATTTATGACACCACGGAGCCGCCCAGGATACAGCGATCCACCTCACTACAACGCTGTGACCTGCGTCGCCATTTCTTGTGACGTCCGAGCCCGCGCGCTATTGCACGGTTCCACACCTGTCCCACCCGAACGCAGGACACGTATACCCCACCGAGGGGAAAGCACACCCATTCGGCCATGAACTCCCCACGAATGGGGTCCGGCTTTCGGGTTAGTCGCGCAAGCCGGGCGCAGCGCACACCAAGGTCATTCGACTTGCCGGGCACATGGACGAAAGCGGGCTCAAGATACGCACAGGCGCCTGGCAAGTCCGACGATCATGGGCGACCGGCCGCACCGGGCACGGCCCCGGCGGGTCCATCCGGCCCGGCGGACGATCATGGGCGGCGGACCGTGCCGGAACGGGCCGTCGGGCCTGCCCGGACCCCGATGACGGGTGAATGCGGTCAGGACGGGCCGGTCGGGTCGGTCCGACCCTGACGACGGGCAAATGCGGTCAGTCGGTGAGGGCGGCGACGGCGTCGCGGACCCGGTTGCCGTGGCCGGCCAGCGCGCCTCGGGCGGCGGCCACCTCGCGGTCGGCCAGGAGCGCGACCAGGGCGGCCCGCAGGTCTCCGCCGGCCGCGTCCAGGGTGCGGTGGCACTCGTCCTCGCTGTGGCCGGTCGCCTCGACGAGGATGTTCAGCATGCGGCCGCGCAGCTTCGCGTTGGTCGGCACCATGTCGATCATGAAGTTGGAGAACACCCGCCCCAGGCGCACCATCACCGCGCTGGAGAACGCGTTGAGCAGCAGTTTCTGCGCGGTGGCGGCCTTCATCCGGGTAGATCCGGTGATCACTTCGGGTCCGGTGTCGACGCCGATGAACACGTCCACCCACTCCGCGGCGGCGGCGTGCGGGTTGGCCGCGATCAGGGCGGTCCGGCAGCCCAGCTCGGCCGCGGCCTGCAGCGCGCCGAGCACGTACGGCGTGCGGCCGCTGGCGGCGATGCCCACGACCACGTCGCCGGTGCGGGCGCACCGGGCGATCTCGTGGGCCCCGCCCGCGGTGTCGTCCTCCGCGTCCTCGACCGCGGCCAGCAGCGCGCCCGGGCCGCCCGCGATGTGGGCGCAGAACCAGGTCCGCGGGGCGTTGAAGGTCGGCGGCAGCTCGGCGGCGTCGAGCACGCCGAGCCGGCCGGAGGTGCCCGCGCCGACGTAGTGCACGCGGTTGCCGCGCTGCAGCGCCGCGACGGCGTCCTCGACCACCACGGCCAGCGGGTCCAGCACCGCACCGACCGCCTCGGCGACCGTGCGGTCGGCCTCGTTGATCACTTGCAGGATCTGCCGAGCGCCCAGCAGGTCGAGGTCGGCACTCGGGGCGTAGCGCTGCTCGGTGGGGGCGTCGACACGGACCGGGAGGGAGCCGGTGGGCAACTCAGGCATCGCCGGACCGGCGGCGGGCAGTTCCGATGCGACGTCCGCGCACCGCCTCGGCGGTGACCTCCAGCGCCTTGCGGGCCTTGCTGCGGGTGCGCGCGGCCACCCCGACGAATAGGCAGTCCACGACGGTGAGCTGGGCGAGCCGGCTGGCCATCGCGCCGGACCGGTAGGTGGTCTCGCGAGCCGCGGTGGTCAGCACGAAGTCGGCGACGTCGCAGATCGGCGAGCGGGGGAAGTTGGTCAGCGCGACGGTCACCGCGCCCGCCGCCTTGGCCCGCTCCAGCACGTCGATGGTGTCGGCGGTGGTGCCGGTGTGCGAGATGCCCAGCGCCACGTCACCGGGGCCGAGCAGGGCCGCCGAGGTGAGCGAGGTGTGCAGGTCGGGCCAGTAGTACGCGACGCGGCCTATGCGGTGCAGCTTGGCCTGGAAGTCGGCGGCGACGAAGCCGCTCGCGCCCGCCCCGAAGACCTCGACCCGGGACGCTTTCACCAGTAGATCCACGATCTTGTCGCAGACCTCGGGATCGAGCTGCTCGGCGGTCTCCTCGACGGCGCGGGCGTCGTTGAAGGCGATGGTGGCGATGATCTGCGCCATGTCGGCGCCGGGCGGGATGTCCCCGCCGACCACCCGCGAGTCGGCCGGCTCGACCCGGCGCGCGGCCTCGGCAGCGAGCCGGATGCGCAGCTGCGGGTAGCCCGACATGCCGATGGACCGGCAGAACCGGATGACCGTCGCCTCGGAGGTCTCCGCAGCGGCGGACAGGTCGGTGATGGTGCGGCGGGCCGAGGCGGCCGGATCGGCGAGCACGAGCCGTGCCACGCGCTGTTCGGCCGGGGAGAGCGCGGGCAGCAGACCATTGATCTGAACGATCAGCCCGACAGGTTCCTGACCCGCGCGCGAGACGCTGTCATTCTCCTCGGAAACTTTCGACTTCTTCGCCACGATTGAAACTTACTTTCAGGACCGCCCCACGTCAACTGCCAAACCACGTTTCACGACCGGCCAAACGACCGCCCAGACGGCTTGGGCGACCGCATCGGGATCGCCACTGCCGTCGACGTGTACCGCATCCGACAGTACGTCTTTGTAGGCCGCGTAGCTCGCGTTCAGATATTCGATGTCCTCGTGGTCGTCGCCACGCTGCTCCACCCGGTGATAGGCCACCTCGGGCGGGACGTCGAGAAAGATGATGACAGCCGGGCGGGGGAACGGGGCATAAGCCGCGCGTACCGTCCGGGCCAGCCACTCGCCGCCCTCATGTGCCCGAATGCTCACCAGCTGGCAGGGGGTGTAGCGGTCCATCACCGCCACCGCCCCCGTCAGCCGCGCCGTCAGCAGCGATCGGGCGATGGCCAGCCAGCGCAGCACCGCCTCGATCGTGAGCAGGCCCCGGCGACCGAGCAGGGAGACCGCGTCGTCGCGGCCCAGCTTGCGGGCGACCCGCCCCAGGAAGCGCCGGCCGCCGGCGTTGCGGCCGTACCGGGCCGTGACCCCGGCCGCGCAGAGCGCCGCGGCCAGCCGTACCGCCTGGGTGGTCTTGCCTGAGCCGTCGATGCCGACCAGGGCGACCACCGACGCACTCGTGCCTGCCATGCCGCTGACGCTACCCGGCGCACGCCAGCGGTGATCGACAGTGCGGACACGGACACGCTGTGCGATTGAGTGAGCATCATTCATGGGCCAATGGCATCCTCCTAACCTCCCGGAGGCACTCCCATGGCAGAAGTGCACCATTTCGCGTACGGCTGGTTCAACCCGGTGACCGCGTACGTGATGGCCTTCATCGGCTCGATGCTCGGCCTGGTCTGCACCGCCCGCGCCCGCCGCGCGCCCACCGCCGGCCGGCGAGCCCGCTGGCTGGTGATCGCCGCGCTCTCCATCGGCGGCACCGGCATCTGGCTCATGCACTTCATGGCGATGATCGGCTTCGACGTGCCGAACAGCCCGGTCCGCTACGACCCGGTCGTCACCTTCATCAGCCTCGCGCTCGCCGTGCTCACCGTGGGCATCGGCCTGTTCATCGCGGGCCAGGGCCGCCGGTCCGCGCTGCGCATCGTGGCCGGCGGCGGCTTCACCGGCCTCGGCGTCGTGGCGATGCACTACAGCGGCATGGCCGCGATGCGGGTCGCCGGCCGGGTCAGCTACGACTTCGGCCTGGTGGCCGCGTCCGTGCTGATCGCCGTCGTGGCCGCGACCGTCGCGCTGTGGTTCACCGTGACCGTCTCCGGCATGCGCGCCATCACGGCCGCCGCGGCGGTGATGGGCGTCGCGGTGTGCGGCATGCACTACACCGCGATGGCCGCGATCCGCATCACGCTGGACGTCGGCGGCACCGGCCAGGTCGAGGGCCTCAGCCCGTTCGTGCTCATCGTGCCGATCGTGCTGCTGTCGGCGCTGTGCCTGATCGGTGTGACGTTCAACGCCCTGCAGGCGATGACGCAGGAGGAGTTCGACGGCGCGGACGCCAGCCGGGTGAAGCACCGTGCGCAGGTTCCCGCCACCGTCATCCCCGCGCCGCGCGGCGCCGATGCCCCGCCCCTGGTCAACCCGCCGTTCAGCCTGGCCAGGTCGCTGGCCGACCGCAACCGTACGAAGATCCCGCGCTGACCGCACCGCCCGTACGCGGATACCGCGCGCCTGAGTCGGCACCCCGACACCGGGCACACGGTATCCGCGTATGTCCATATCAGAGGGAAGCGCGGACGGCGTTGATCCGATATAAACGGCGGCATGGACGCCCCGGCTTACCTCATGACCATGCCGCTGCACGCCATCACGGAGGTGCTCGGCGAGCAGGGCCTGCGGGACCGGTTCGCCCTGGAGATCCAGCGCCTGCCCGCGGCCGACCAGGCCGTGCTCGCCGAGGCGCTGGAGCTGGCCGGCCGGCTGCACGCCGAGCAGCGGCGGGTACGCGAGCCGTACCTCAACCACCTGCTGCGGGTCACCATCCGGATCATCACCTACTACCGGATCACCGACCGGGACGTGCTGGTCGCCGCCCTGCTGCACGACTCGGTCGAGGACCAGCCGTGGGGCATCGTCGGCCAGGCGCACCGCAGCGGTCCGCCGCCCCGGGAGCAGGCGCTGGCGGTGCTCGCCGAACGCTTCGGCCCCCGCGTCGCGCAGCTGGTCAACGCGGTCACCAACCCGGAGTACGACCTCGACCGCGACAAGGACGAGCAGTATCGCGAGCACGTGGTCGAGTCGCTGGACGTGGACCCGTGGGCGCGGATCATCAAGGTCTCCGACTTCACCGACAACGGGGTCGGCGTCATCCACACCATCGGCCCGAAGGTGCTGCGCGCCGCCACCAAGTACCAGCCCCTGGTCCCGCTGCTGCGGGAGCTGGTGGCCCGGCCGGACACGCCGCTTCTCGGCGAGGTCAAGGCGCACATCTTCGCCCAGTTCGACCTCGCCGAGAAGCGCTTCAGCGCGATTCTGGCCGGGAATTGAGGCTCAGAAGTCCTCGTCGAGGCTGACCGTGCCGGGGACCGCCACCTGGTAGGCGGTGACCCGGCGCTCGAAGAAGTTGGCCAGCTCCTGCACGTCCTGCAGGGCCATGAACGGGAACGGGTTGCTCGACCCGAACCGCGCCGGCAGGCCCAGCCGCGCCAGCCGCTGGTCGGCGACGTACTGCAGGTACTCCCGCATGTCGGCCAG
Organism: Catellatospora aurea; assembly: GCF_042663325.1. NCBI lineage: Bacteria > Bacillati > Actinomycetota > Actinomycetes > Micromonosporales > Micromonosporaceae > Catellatospora > Catellatospora aurea. The sequence goes on along the minus strand of NZ_JBHTAC010000008.1, from coordinate 128,637 downwards.
GGTCATGCCGGGCAGCCCCGCGCCGCACAGGTCCTCCGCGAAGGCCAGTTCGGCGTCGACGGCGTCCTCCAGCATCCGGGTCACCGCCTTGCCCAGCTCGTCGTCGAGCAGCTCCGGCTCCTCGGCGCGCACCGTGTCGACGACGGCGAACGCGAAGTCCATGTGCATGGACTCGTCGCGGAACACCCAGTTGGTGCCCGCGGCCAGCCCGTCCAGCAGGCCGCGGGAGCGCAGCCAGTAGACGTACGCGAAGGCGCCGTAGAAGAACAGGCCCTCGATGCAGGCCGCGAAGCAGATCAGGTTGAGCAGGAAGCGCCGCCGGTCGTCGGCGGTGACCAGCTCGGGCAGGTCGAAGACCGAGTCGATCCACTCGAAGCAGAACCGCGCCTTGCGGGCGATCGACGGGATGTTCTCCACGGCCGCGAACGCCTGCGCCCGCTCCGCGTCGTCGGGCAGGTACGTGTCCAGCAGGGTCAGGTAGAACTGGACGTGCACCGCCTCCTCGAACAGCTGGCGGCTCAGGTAGAGCCGGGCCTCGGGCGCGTTGATGTGCCGGTACAGGTTCAGCACCAGGTTGTTGGCCACGATGGTGTCCCCGGTGGCGAAGAACGCGACGAGGCGGTTGACCAGGTGCCGCTCGCCGTCGCTGAGCGAGGCCAGGTCGGGCAGGTCGTTGCCGAGGTCCACCTCCTCCACCGTCCACGTGTTGCGGATGGCGGCGCGGTAGCGCTCGTAGAAGTCGGGGTAGCGCATCGGCCGCAGGGTCAGGTCGAGGCCCGGGTCGAGCAGCATCTTCTTGGCGTCGGTGGTCACTGGCAGGCCTCGCAGATCTCAGGGTTTTCCAAGTTCAGGTTGATCAGGCTGGTCGCGGTCCGCAGCGGCTGCGCCGGCAGCCCGGGCACGCCGCCGGCCGCCACGGCGCCGCCGAGCGGCACCGCCGGTTCACCGGCCGACGCCGCGCCCACGGCCGCCGCTCCCAGCAGCGCCCCGTCGCTGCTGCCCGCGCCCGCCGGAGCGTTAAGAAGGTGCCCTTCCGCTACGGAAACCGATGGGAAGGTGCCCTTCCTTACGGTGGTGGGGGTGATGGTGGTGGCGGGGCGGGAGCGGAGGTAGTAGGTGGTCTTGAGGCCTTTTCGCCAGGCGTAGGCGTACATCGAGGAGAGTTTGCCGATGTCGGGGGAGGCCATGAAGAGGTTGAGGGACTGGGACTGGTCGATGAAGGGGGTGCGGGCGGCGGCCAGGTCGATGAGGGCGCGTTGCGGGAGCTCCCAGGCGGTGCGGAAACGGGTGCGCAGTTCGGCGGGGATCTCGGGGATCGCGGCGATGGAGCCTTCGGCGGCGAGGATGCGTTCGCGCAGGGCGGCGCTCCACAGGCCGCGGGCCTTGAGTTCGTCGACGAGATAGCGGTTGACCTGGAGGAACTCGCCGGACAGGGTCTCGCGCTTGAAGACGTTCGCGACCGGCGGCTCGATGCACTCGGCGCAGCCGGCGATCGAGGCGATGGTGGCCGTGGGCGCGATCGCGATGAGCAGCGAGTTGCGCAGGCCGGTGCGGGCCACCTTGGCGGCCAGCTCGTCCCAGGCCCAGGGGCGGGTGCGGGTCGCGTCCGGGTAGTGGTCGGGGTGCAGGACGCCGCGGGCGGCGCGGGTGTCCGCGTACGACGGGTGCGCGCCCAGCTCGGCGGCCAGGTCGGCGCTGGTGTCGTACGCCGCGAGCGCGATCTCCTCGGCGATGCGGGTGGACAGGGCCAGCGCCTCGGGCGAGTCGAAGTCCAGGTGCAACGCGAAGAAGACGTCGGCCAGGCCCATCACGCCCAGGCCGATCGGCCGCCACCGGTTGTTGGCCCCGGCCGCCTCACCCGTCGGGTAGTAGGACAGGTCGATGGTGCGGTCGAGCACGCGTACGGCGGTGCGCACCGTGTCGCGCAGCGCGTCCCAGTCGACGCCGTCGCCGCCGAGGTGCGCGGCCAGGTTGATCGAGCCGAGGTTGCACACCGCCGTCTCGCCGTCGCTGGTCACCTCCAGGATCTCGGTGCACAGGTTGGACAGGTGCACCGTGTTGCCGGCGACCGCGGTCTGGTTGCAGGCGCGGTTGGCGGCGTCCTTGAACGTCATCCAGCCGTTGCCGGTCTGCGCCAGGGTGCGCATCATGCGGCCGTACAGCTCGCGGGCCTGCACGGTGCGCACCGCGCGCCCGGCGGCCTCGGCGGCCCGGTAGGCGGTGTCGAACTCCTCGCCCCACAGGTCGACCAGCTCCGGCACGTCCTTCGGGTCGAACAGCGACCAGCTCGCGTCGGCCTCGACCCGGCGCATGAACTCGTCCGGCACCCAGTTGGCCAGGTGCAGGTTGTGGGTGCGCCGGCTCTCCTCGCCGGTCGAGTCCCGCAGCTGCAGGAACTCGTCCAGGTCGGCGTGCCAGGTCTCCAGGTAGACGCAGGCCGCGCCCTTGCGCCGGCCGCCCTGGTTGACGGCGGCGACGCTGGAGTCCAGCGTGCGCAGCCACGGCACGATGCCGTTGGACAGCCCGTTCGTGCCGCGGATCAGCGAGCCCCGCGACCGGATCCGGCTCCACGCCACCCCGATGCCCCCGGCGTACTTGGACAGCCGCGCGATCTGGCCGTAGCGCTCGTAGATCGACTCCAGCTCGTCGCGCGGCGAGTCCAGCAGGAAGCAGCTGCTCAGCTGCGGACGCCGGGCGCCGGCGTTGAACAGCGTCGGCGAGCTGGGCAGGTACGCCAGGCGGCTGAGGATGGCGTACAGCCGCGCGACCTCGGCGGTGCTGCCCGGCAGCCGCCGCCCGGCGGTGCCCGCGTCGCCGACCTCGCCCGTCAGGCCGCAGGCGACCCGGAGCAGGAACTGCTGGGGTGTCTCCAGCACCTTGCGGGTCATCGGGTGCCGCAGCAGGTAGCGGTCGTAGACGGTACGCAGCCCGAAGTATTCGAAGCGATCGTCGGCGGCCGGGTCGACGAGCTCGGCCAGCTCGTCCGCGTGGGCCGCCACGAAGGCAGCCAGGTCGTCGGCGAGCAGCCCGGCCGTGTGCGCGGCCCGCACGGAGCTCGGGAAGTCGGTGACACCCTGAGTGGCCGCCTCCGCGGTGATGTGCACGGTGAGCAGCCGCGCCGCGAGCCGGCTGTACGACGGCTCCTGGGCCACCAGGGCGGCGGCCGTCTCGACGGCCCGCAAGCGCAGGTCGGCCTCGGTCGCGCCGGGCCAGACGCCGGCCGCCACCGGGGTCAGCACGGCCGCGTGGTCCACATCGGGCAGCCCTTGCGCCGCCTCGGCGAGCAGTGTCGCGAGCGACGCGGTGAGCGGCTCCGCGTCGGCGGTGCCGGCGTCGGCGGTGTTGCGGAAGGTGGTGCTGGTCAAAGTGTGCGCTCCCCCTCGTCGAAGCGCGGGAGGGCACGCGAACGGCACCGACCCGGCTGGTCCGGGCGCACGCCATCCACCGAGGACCATCCCGCGCGGTCCGGTGTCGCGGCCCCCCGCCCCGCCGCGCAACGGCGCGGTCGGCACAGTGGGTCGCGGGCGCGTCGCGGAACCGTCCGCGGCACGCACGCCGGCAGGTCTTCGGGCTCGTGGGCGCGGCCTGGCGGCGTGGTGCGGACACCGTGCTGCCGTGGACCCCCTACGCCGTCGCTTCCCAGGCCGGACCGGCCCAGTGCTGTCCGCTCCCCTCTTCGCGGGAGGAGGGCGGGACGGCTTCGTTCCCACTCACCGCTGCGGGGCAGCTCCGGAATCGCACCGGATTCCCTCAGCGCGGGCCGCCTGACGGCGGCTCGCGCGCACCCCGAAACCCGGCCCCGAGGGGGCCGGAGGGGTGGACCAGCGATGCCTTCACACTACATCTAGTGGCACGCAGACAACAGCGGCCCCATATAGGCTCGGCGTGTCGTCGATGGCCCACCCTCACCGGCATCGATGCGGGCGGTCAGCAGGCGCAGGCCGCGCCGCTCGCGGGGGCCGTCAGCGGGTCCACGTCGTTCTTGCGCAGCCCGAGGAACGTCTGCGTGTCGAATCCCTCGCGGACCCAGTACTCGTACCCGCCGAGCATCTCCTTGACCTGGTAGCCCAGGCGGGCGAAGGCCAGCGCGGCCCGGGTCGCGCCGTTGCAGCCCGGCCCCCAGCAGTAGGTGACCACGACGCTGCCGGCCGGCACGAGCTCGGCCGCCCGTGCCGCGATCTCGGCGGTGGGCAGGTGCACCGCGCCGGGCAGGTGCCCCTGCTCCCACGCCTCCAGCGAGCGGGAGTCGACGAGCACGAAGCCCGGCGCGCCCGAGGCCAGGTCGGCGTGCACATCGGACACGTCGGCCTCGAACGACAGGCGGGCGGCGAAGTGCGCGGCGGCGACGTCGGCGGCGGCCGGCGGAATGCCGAGCACTGCGGAGGTGGTGGCAACGGCGGACATGTGCGGCTCCTTCTGGTCGGTCACTGGATCCATCCTGTCGAGCAGGCCGGATCGCCAGAAGTGGCGAGAACGCCGCTGTCCGCTAAGATCTCGCCATGGGTACGCCCGTGACACTGGAGACCCGCGCCCGGCACCGGATCGCGGTGCTGGCCTATGCCGGGATGGCGCCCTTCGAGCTGGGCTGCGTGGTGGAGGTGTTCGGCCTGCCCCGCCCCGAACTCGACGTCACCTGGTACGACCTCGACGTCTGCGCCGAGACGCCGGAGCCGATGGCGGCCGTCGGCGGCTTCTCGATCACCGCCCGGCACGGCCTGGACGTGCTGGCCGCCGCCGACACCGTGATCGTGCCCGGGGTCGCCGACGTCCGTGCCGAGGTCTCCCCCGCGCTGGTCGAGGCCCTGCGCACCGCCGCCGACCGGGGCGCGCGGATGGTCTCCATCTGCTCCGGCGCGTTCGCGCTGGCCGCGGCGGGCCTGCTGGACCGCCGGGCGGCCACCACGCACTGGAAGTACGCACCGCTGCTGCGCGAGCGCCACCCGCTGGTCGAGGTGACCCCCGACGTGCTCTACGTCGACAGCGGGCAGGTGATCACCAGTGCGGGGAGCGCGGCAGGGCTGGATCTGTGCCTGCACCTGGTGCGCCGCGACCACGGTGCGCAGATCGCCAACACGGTCGCCCGGCGGCTGGTGCTGCCGCCGCACCGCGACGGTGGTCAGGCACAGTTCATCGAACTGCCCGTGCGCGACGTCGTCGACGACGACGGCGTGGCCCGCGCGATGGCCTGGGCGCTGGACCACCTGACCGAGCCGCTCACGGTGAACCTGCTGGCCGCACACGCACGCATGTCCCCGCGCAGCTTCCTGCGCCACTTCGCCCGGCACACCGGCACCAGCCCGATCCGCTGGCTCATCGACCAGCGGGTGGCCGCGAGCCTGCCGCTGCTGGAGACCTCCGACTCCCCCGTCGAGCAGGTCGCCGCCGCGGTCGGGTTCGACTCACCGGCCACGTTCCGGCACCACTTCAGCAGGTGCATGCGCACCTCACCGTCGTCGTACCGGCGGACGTTCCGTGGCCGGTGAGCCGGGTCAGCCGGTCAGCAGCACTCGATCGAGTACTTCGGCGCGGCCGACGCCGGTCCGGCGACCGCGAGGCCGACGCCCGTGGCGGCTACGGCCAGCAAAGCCGCGATCAGAGTGACGATGGTCTTGCGCATGGTGCGACTCCCTTCACCTGATGGATCCCTTCACCGGTCAATACCGGCCAGGCCCCCGGTCAGGTGGGTGCTCACATCGGATGAACGCGTGCCATCTCCACGGTGGACTGCAGTCGCCGGGCCTCGGCCAGGTACGCGTCGGACAGGCCGAACCGCTCGTCGCCGCGGTGCAGCTCGCCCAGCCGGCGCGCGGTCTGCGCCTGGGCGCGGCGGTCGCCGATCCGCTCGAAGATCTCCAGGGCCTGGGTGAGCCGCTGCACGGCCACCTCGGGCGCCTCCAGCGAGGCCAGATCGGTCAGACAGTACGCCTCGCAGTGGGCGTCGCCGAGCACCGCGAACCGGTCCAGCGCCGCGATCAGGTCCGCCCGCGCGAGGGCCGGCTCGCCGTTGCGCAGCCGGAGCAGGCCCAGCTGGCGGGTCAGCAGCGCGGCCCGGTGCTCGTCACCGATCTCCTCAGCCAGCGCCAGCCCCGCGGTGAAGTCGTGGTACGCCTCGGCGAGATCGCCCTTGGCGAGCCACACCATGCCCAGCGCCCCGCGGGAGTACGCCTCGCCGTGCCGGTGCCCGAGCAGCCGGTATGCCTCCAGCGCCTGCCGGTAGCAGTCCAGCGCCTCGTCGTGCTCGGCCCGGATCCGGTGCCCCGTGCCCAGCCCGGCCAGCGCCGCGGCCTGCCCGCACAGGTTGCCCAGCCGGGCGAACAGCAGCCGCGACCGGCTGAACGCCTCCGCCGCCTCCTCGTAGTGGTCCCGGTAGAGGTGCAGCTGCCCCAGCCCGCGCAGGGTCACCGCCTCACCGAGCAGGTTGCCCTGCGCCCGGCAGGCCGACAGCGCCGTACGGTGCGTCTGCTCCCACTCGGCGGTGTGCCCGCCCATGTCGCACCAGGCCACCATGGCGTGGGCGAGTTCCCAGGCCAGATCGGACAGCCCGTTGGCGGCGGCCGCCTCGACCGCGCCGAGCAGCGCGTCGCGTTCGGTCGCGAACCAGCGCACCGGATCGCCGGCCAGCTCCGCGGCACCCGGCACCGGCCAGCGTGCCGCGACGGTGACGCCGGGGCCGAACACCTGCCGCGGCAGCCCGGCGGCGGCACGTTCGGCCAGGGTGAGGTAGCCGCCGAGCGCGCGGGTCAGCGCCGCGCCGATCGCCTCCCCGGGCAGGTCCGGGGCCAGCAGGCCGACCAGCACCGGCAGTCCGTAGCGCGGCTGGTCGAGGTCGTCGGTGCCGGTGGACCGCAGCAGCCGGGCCCGGTCGAGCGCGCCGAGCACCTCCGTCGCATCCGGCCGGTCCAGCAGCGCGGCCGGCACCCAGCCCGGTGCGGCGGGGATGCCCAGCCGGGCCAGGCCCCGCAGCACCAGCGCGGCCGCGCCGTCCAGCCGGGTGCCCAGCACCGCCGGGCCCTCCTGTTCGACGAGCAGGGTGCGGTGCAGGCGGCGCAGCGGCTCGCCCGGCTCCACGCCCAGCTCCTCGGTCAGGGTGCGGCGCGCGGTGGCGTACGCCGACAGCGCCTCGGCCCGGTGCCCCGCGTCGCGCAACGCGGTCACCAGCAGCGACCACGCCTCTTCGCGCAGCGGCTCCTCGGCGATCAGCCGGCGCAGCTCGTCGACGGCCGCCGCGGGCTGCCCGGCCTCGATGCGCAGCCGGGCCCGGGTCTGCCGGACCGCCCGCCGCCGCTCCACCAGCCGGTCGATCTCCGCACGCCACAGCGGTGAGGCGGGCAGGTTCTCGACCGGCTCACCGCGCCACAGGCCCAGGGCCGCGTCGAGGCTGTCCGGGTCACCGCCGCGGGCGTACTCCTCGAAGCGCAACAGGTCCAGCTCGCCGCAGTCCAGCTCCAGCCGGTATCCGGGCGCCTGCCTGCGCAGCCGGTCCTCACCCAGCCGGGTGCGCAGCGCGCTGACATAGGTCTGCACGTTGGCCAGCGCCGACCGGGGCGGGTCCTGCCCCCACAGCACCTCGATCAGCTGGTCCACCGACACGGTGCGGCCGTGGTTGAGCGCGAGGGTGGCCAGCAGCTGGCGCGGCTTCACACCGCCGACAGGTGCGTCGAGGCCGCCCAGGGTCAACTCGAAGGAGCCCAGGATGCGCAGTTCCAGCCGGTCCGACACGCCAAACCCACCCACACGATCCGTGATCGATCGCCTGAGCCTACGCGCGCTCGGCTGATCGGACCAGAGCACTCGGCTGAACGGCTGTAGGGGTTCTGGAGAAACGTTGGAGAGCTTGTCGCAACGCTGTGAACACACCCCGCAGTCACGGGCCTCCTGTTCCACCACCCCACGGAAGGGAATCGTCCATATGCGACCAACACGACTGTTCGCCGGCGCCGCAGCGCTGGTCATAGGCCTGGCCGGTGCGGTCCTGCTCGGCAGCCCCGCGCAGGCCGCGCCCGCCTTCCAGCTGCCCTTCCCCTGTGGCCAGACGTGGAACGGCAACAGCACCGGCAGCAGCGCCCACGTCTCCTGGGAGATCGACTTCAACCGCGGCTCCACCGCCACCGCAGACCTCGGCGACACCGTGGTCGCCGCCGCCGCGGGCACCGTCGAGGTCTCCGCCCACCAGGGCTCCGTCAACGGCTACGGCAACCTGATCGTCATCGACCACGGTGGCGGCTACTTCACCTACTACGCGCACCTGGACACCCGCGCCGTCACCGCGGGCCAGGCGGTGCTGCGCGGCCAGGCCATCGGCTCGGTCGGCAACACCAGCAAGCCGGGCAACGGCATCTCGCCGCACCTGCACTACGAGGTGCGCTACCCGGACCGGTCGCAGTCGCACATCATCAAGGCCGTCTTCAACGGCAGCACCTTCGGCTACGGCTCGGCCAACGTGACCAGCAACAACTGCGCCACGTCGTACGACCCGGCGGCCGAGTGCGGCAGCGGGTTCCAGGTCATCGACTCGGTGAAACTCGGCAGCGCGGGCACCGCGAACCTGCTGTGGAAGGGCTCCACCAGCCAGAACTGCGTCATCACCCTGAAGATGGCCAGCGTGGGCACCCCCACCACCACCAGCGCGTTCCTGGAGCCGCAGGGATCCAGTAGAACCACCGACTCAGGCAGCTTCTCCTACTACGCAGGGCCGGTCATCCGCACCGCACCCGACTGCGTGAAGTGGGGCGGCAGCGCCGGCGGCACCAGCTACACCTCCGGCTTCGAACACTGCGCCTGATCCCTTTACCCCCGCAACCACTTCACCAGAGGAGCACCCAGTGCACGTCAAGCGTTTCCTGGGGCTGGCCGTGACCGCCGTGGCGGTCGCCGCGGCAGTCCTGGTCGAGGCCTCGCCGGCGATGGCCGCCCCGACCTTCAAGGTCCCCTTCCCCTGCAACCAGGTGTGGTCGGGCCAGACCCGCACCAACCACAGCCCCGCCAACGCCATCGACTTCAACCGCACCGACGACCAGGGCGACCCGGTCGTGGCCAGCGCGCCCGGCACCGTGGACGTGGTCACCAACCTCGGTGACACGAGCTACGGCAAGTACGTGCGGATCAACCACGGCAGCGGCTACACGACGTACTACGCGCACCTGAACTCGTTCAACGTGTCCGTGGGCCAGACCGTCAAGTACGGCACCGTGATCGGGTACGTCGGCACCACCGGCGGCTCGACCGGCCCGCACCTGCACTACGAGCAGCGCTCCGGCGGCTCCGCCATCCAGATCAAGTTCAACGGCGTGACCGCGCTCTACTGGGGCACCAAGAACTACACCAGCGACAACGGCTGCGGCGGCGGCGCGGCGCAGGGCACCGTCAACACCGCGGGCTCCCCGCTGACGGTGCGCTCCGGCCCCGGCACCGGCTACGCGTCGGTGGGCACCGTCAACGACGGCGCGACCGTCTCCATCCAGTGCCAGACCACCGGCACCACGGTCACCGGCACCTACGGCACCAGCAACATCTGGGACCGCATCGGCTCGGGTCGCTTCATCTCCGACGCCTACGTCTACACGGGATACGACGGCTTCATCCCCGGCGTCCCCCGCTGCTGAGACCAAAGGAAGGGCACCTTCTTAACGCTCCGCGTTAAAGAAGGTGCCCTTCCTAACGCCTGACCCCCTTTGACCTGCGGTGCAGCGGCCGGAGCGGCGAACCGAGCAGCTGCCCCGCCAGACGGCCGCAGCCGCGAATCCCGCGGGGGCAGCGCTTCGCCGCGCGCGTTGTTACCGTCTGCCGGTGCCGCACCGATCCGCAGCCGTCCTGGTCGCCGTGTTCGCCCTGACCGCCCTCACCGGATGCGGCGAGGCGTCGCCGCCCGCACCCGCCGGTTCGCCGTCCGCCGTGGCCGCACCGGCGTCGACCCGGGACCCCGTGGCCGAGCTGTCCCGCACCACGTGTGACAGCGCGGAATTCTCCACCGTCCGGTTCTTCACGCCTTACGTCGAGGCACTGCTCGCCTACACCGACAGCCTGGCCGGCGGTGACGAGGCGGAGCAGCGCCGCCGGGAGCGGGCCGTGCGCGACGCCGTCGCCCCCTGGGCCGCCGTCTACCGCGAGTACGCCGGCCGCGACATCGATCCGCGGCTCCAGCACTTCTTCTCCGACCTGGCCGACGACATGGTCAAGACCGAGCCCTCGGGGCAGCTGCCCGACACGCAGAACCTGGTCAAATCCGAATGCACCCGGTTCGGCTACCTGCCCGCGGCCTGACCGGTCAAACCGCGGGCCAGCAAGGCGATCCGCCTGCCCCGCCCCACCACGGCCCTGCGGGCGAAGACATCGTGGTCCGCGCGCTCGATCTCGTCGAGGATCGCGCCGTAGACCAGGTACGCCGTGCGCACACAGGTGCGGGAGGCGCCCGGTAGCAGGTCGAGGCCGGGCCGGGCGGCGGCGTAGTGGGTGCGGGCGCGAGTGATCTCGTACGCGATGAGGCTCTTGATCTGCGGTGTGGCCCGGCCGGCCACGGCGGCGGAGCGCAGGTCGGCCGTGCTGACGCCGAACCGGGCGAGGTCGTCCTGCGGCAGGTAGACGCGGTCGCGGGCGAGGTCCTCGGCGACGTCGCGCAGGAAGTTGGTGAGCTGGAACGCCAGACCGAGCTGCCGCGCGGGCTCGCGGGCCGCGGCCGGATCGGCGGGGCCGAGGATCGGCAGCATCAGGGTGCCGATGACGGCCGCCGAACCCTCCATGTAGGACAGCAGCGCCGGGTAGTCGGCGTACTCGCGCACGGTCAGGTCCATCGCCATGCTGTGCAGGAACGCGGCGAAGTCGGCCGGGTCCAGGTCGAAGACCTCGACGGTGTGCAGCACGGCAGGCAGCAGTGGATCGGTCACGGAATCACCGCGCAGCCCGGCCAGGAAGCGCTCGGACCAGTCACGCAGCCGACGCGCGCGGTCGGCGGGGGTCCCCGTGTGGGTGCGGTCGACGATCTCGTCGGCGTACCGGGCGAAGCCGTACAGCGCGTGCACGTGCGGGCGCTTCCAGGCGGGTAGCAGCCGGGTCGCGAGGAAGTAGCTGCGGCCGTGGCTGCGGTGCAGGTCTCGGCAGCGGCGGTACGCCTGCGCCAGCTCGGCCGGGATCGGGGCGGCACCCGCTGGGACGCGTCGCGGGTCGGCGTCGGCCGGAATGCGGTCGGCCGCCATACCCACCTGCCGCACCGCCGCTGCTCCCCCCACACCTCTGCCGCCCAGGCATTCGCACAGGCCACAGCCATCCTAGGCACGAGACGCCGCCGGCCTGCCACCGGGCGGCCGCAGAAGATCGCTGTCTCAGGTCAAAAGGTGAGGTTGGACCGCAGATCTTGACCGGAAACAGCGATATTGCCGCGACCGCCGCCCTTCGGGCCCGGCTTCCGCACACGCTCCCGGAGCGGCACCGGCCCGCTGCCGGATCGCCGCAGGCTGCGGCTCTGCCGCGTTAAGAAGGGCACCTTCTGCAACGCATAGCGTTAAGAAGGTGCCCTTCCTTTGTCTCGGTGGTGCCGGAGGGAGCGGCGTCACGCGGTGGCCCGCCGGCCGTCACGTGGGAGCAGCGGCCGGCGGGGGCCAGGGCTCAGTCCGAGCTGAAAGCCGCGTCGAACGAGGCGGTGGGCGGGTCGAAGAGCAGACCGCGCACGAACTCCAGGGCCTGGGGAGCGCCGACGAGGCGGTCCATGCCCGCGTCCTCCCACTCGATGGAGATCGGGCCGGTGTAGCCGATCGAGTTCAGCGCGCGGAAGCAGTCCTCCCACGGCACGTCGCCGTGGCCGGTGGACACGAAGTCCCAGCCCCGGCGCAGGTCCGCCCAGGGCAGGTGGGACGACAGGATGCCGCGGCGGCCGTCGCCCATGCGGACCTTGGTGTCCTTGCAGTCCACGTGGTAGATGCGCTCGGCGAAGTCGAGGATGAAGCCGACCGGGTCGCAGCCCTGCCACACCATGTGCGACGGGTCCCAGTTCAGGCCGAACGCGGGCCGGTTGCCCAGCGCGTCCAGGGTGCGGCGGGTGGTGTGGTAGTCGTACGCGATCTCGCTGGGGTGCACCTCGTGCGCGAAGCGCACGCCGACCTCGTCGTACACGTCGAGGATCGGGTGCCAGCGGCGGGCGAACTCCTCGTAGCCCGCGTCGATCATCGACTGCGGCACCGGCGGGAACATGGCCACGAAGTGCCAGATCGGCGAGCCGGTGAAGCCGACGACGACGTCCACGCCGAGCTTGGCGGCGGCGCGGGCGGTGTCGGCCATCTCGGCGGCGGCACGCTGGCGTACGCCCTCGGGCTCGCCGTCGCCCCAGATGCGGGCGGGCAGGATCCCCTTGTGCCGCTCGTCGATCGGGTTGTCGCAGACCGCCTGGCCGACCAGGTGGTTGGAGATCGCGTAGACGCTCAGCCCGTACTTGTCGAGCTGGGCGCGCTTGCGCGGGATGTAGGTCTCGTCCGACAGCGCCTTGTCGACCTCGAAGTGGTCGCCCCAGCAGGCGATCTCGAGGCCGTCGTAGCCCCACTCGGACGCCAGTCGGCAGACCTCCTCGAACGGGAGGTCTGCCCACTGGCCGGTGAACAGGGTGATGGGTCGAGGCATGTGTTCGCTCTCCGATCGTGTGCGGGAGTGCCTGGTGCGTCGAGCGGAAGTCGGGTGGGTGAGAGGGCCGGTCGGTCGGCGTCCGACCGGCCCTCCCACGTTCAGTGCCGGTGCGGTCAAGCCGCGACCGGGAAGGCGGGCTGCGCCACCTCGGTCCAGGCGGACCCGGACTCGGCGGAGTGCTGCACCGCGTCGAGCACGAGCTGCACGCCGAGCGCCTCCTCGAAGGAGGGGTGAGGGTCGGTGCCCTCCGCCACGGCCTGCACGAAGTCGCGCATCTGGTGGGTGAAGGAGTGCTCGTACCCGATGATGTGGCCCGGCGGCCACCAAGCGGACAGGTACGGGTGCTCCGGCTCGGTGACCAGGATCCGGTTGAAGCCCTGCTCGGCGGCCGGCTTGGTCGCGTCGTAGAACTCCAGCTCGTTGAGGCGCTCCAGGTCGAACACGAGCGAGCCGAGCGAGCCGTTGATCTCCACGCGGAGGCCGTTCTTGCGCCCCATCGCGAAGCGGCTGGCCTCGTACGTGGCGATGGCCCCGCCGGACAGCCGCGCCGTGAACAGCGCCGCGTCGTCGACGGTCACCTGGCCGACGGCCTGGCCGTTGCCCGAGGCGGACAGGCCGCTCGTCTCGCTGGGGATCGGCCGCTCCTTGATGAACGTCTCGGTCAGCGCGCTCACCCCGGTGATGCGCTGGCCCGTGACGTACTGGGTCAGGTCGATGATGTGCGCGCCGATGTCGCCGAGCGCGCCCGACCCGGCCCGCTCCTGCTGGAGCCGCCAGACCAGCGGGAACTGCGGATCGGTGATCCAATCCTGCAAGTACACGGCACGCACGTGGCGGATCACCCCGAGCCTGCCGGCGGCGATCATCTGACGCATCAGCGCCGCCGCCGGCACGCGCCGGTAGTTGAACCCGCACAGCGTACGAATACCCGACTCCCGCGCCGCGGCTGCGGCATCGACCATCGCCCGGGCCTCCGCCACGGAGTTCGCCAGCGGTTTCTCGCACATGACGTGCTTGCCCGCCGCGAGGGCGGCGATGGTGATCTCGGCGTGGCTGTCGCCGGGCGTGCAGACGTCGATCACGTCGATGTCGTCCCGGGCGATCAGCTCCCGCCAGTCCGTGACATAGCCGTCCCAGCCGAGCTTGTCGGCCGCCTCGGACACCTTGGCCTCGTCACGGCCGCAGACCGCCGCCATCCGGACCCGCAGGGGCAGGTCGAATGCGCGGTTCACGGTGCGCCACGCCTGTGAGTGCGCGGCGCCCATGAACGCGTAGCCGACCATGCCGACCCGCAGTGTCCGCTCTGCGGACAAAGGGGCGCGAGTCTTGTTGTCGTTTGTGGACACGGGGTGGGCTCCTCCGTTACCGAGCCCGCTGGTGCGGGCGAACCATGTCGGGCTTAGAAACCGAGCTTGAGGTACGTGCTCGCGTTCTCTTTCGTGATCGTCTCGGAAGCCAGGATGATCTCCTTCGGCACCTGCAGCTCCACCAGGTCGGACATGCCCCGGCCCTGGCCGATCAGGCGGGCCAGCGAGATCGCCGACGACGCCATGGACGGGCTGTAGGTGACCGTGGCCTTGAGCACGGTCTTGTCGGCGGCGATGTCCTCGATCGCCTTCTTCGAGCCGGCGCCGCCGACCATGAAGAACTCGCTGCGGTTCGCCGCCGTGATCGCGGCCATCACGCCGATGCCCTGGTCGTCGTCGTGGTTCCAGATCGCGTCGATCTTGGGAAGCGCCTGCAGCAGGTTCGCTCCTTCTTTCTGGCCCGAGTCGGCGGTAAAGCGCGCCGCGCGGCGGTTGGCCACGGTGAAGCCGTAGGTGGCCAGCGCGGCCTTGAAGCCCGCGCTGCGCTCCTGGGTCAGCTCCAGCTCGTCCATGCCGGCGATCTCGCCGATGATCGGGCTGGCGACGTTCTTCGCCTTGAGCGCCTTGCCGATGTAGTGACCGGCGGCCACGCCCATGCCGTAGTTGTCGCCCTTGATCTGCAGGCGGTAGGCCAGCGCGTCGGGGAAGGCACGGTCCAGGTTCACGACCGGGATGCCCGCCTCCATCGCCTTGAGGCCGAACGCGTTGAGCTCCTTGCCGTCGTGCGGCAGCAGCACGATCACGTCGGGCTTCTCGGCGATCAGGGTGTCCAGCGCGGCACGCTGCGCCGCGGCGTCCTTGCCCGCCTCGACCTGCTTGAACGTGACGTCCTTGTACGCCCCGGCCTGCGCCTTGGCGTTGTTGGTGATCGCCGCGATCCAGCCGTGGTCGGCGGCCGGGGCGGAGAAGCCGATCGTGACCGCCTTGCCGGCGGCGGCGTTCGGGTTTTCGGTGTCGGCGCCCTTGGTCTGCGCCGGGGTCGGCGTCTGCTCGTTGCTGGTGCAGGCGGTGAGCAGGGCGCCGGCGGCGATCGCCGTGCCACCGAAGAGGAGCCGGCGGCGGGACGTGTCCGGAATCGAGTTGGTCATCACGACCTCCTGGTCGTCGCGAGGGTGTGTTCGGTCTGGCGACCGTCGCGTTCGACGGTCACCCCAGGTGGAGCGGGCTGTGCGGTGATGGAACCTCAAGCCGGGGCGGGCCGATCGGGCCGCCCGCCCCGCGGCGGTCAGGTCTGCGGTTTCGCCCGGGTGAGACCGTGCCTCCGGGCGAACTGCGTGAGCGACGAGAACCGCACCTGCTGGAGAAGGACCGCGACCACGATGATCGCGCCCTTGACCATGTTCTGGACCTCGGTGGGCAGGTTGGCGATGGCGAACAGGTTGGTGATCGCGGAGAACACGATCACGCCGAACAGCGAGCCGATGATGGTGCCGCGGCCGCCGGACAGCAGCGTGCCGCCGATGATCGCCGCGGCGATCGCATCGAGTTCGTAGAGTTCGGCCGCGGCCGCCTGGGACGAGGTGGCGAGCGAGGTGAGCATGATCGCGGCGATGCCGCAGCACAGGCCCGAGAGGGCGTACAGCAGCATGGTGTGGCCGCGGACGTTGATGCCGGCCAGCCGGGCCGCCTCGGCGTTGCCGCCGATGGCGACGGTGCGCCGGCCGAAGGTGGTGCGGTTGAGCAGCACCCAGCCCAGCCCGGCGACCGCCAGCAGGATGATGACCAGCAGCGGGATGCCGACGATCCGGGTGGTGGCGATGCTGTTGATGAACTGGTCGCCGGAGATCTGGGTCTGCTTGCCGGAGATCTGCGCGGCCAGGCCGCGCGCCGCCACCAGCATCGCCAGGGTGGCGATGAAGGGCACCAGCTTGCCGTACGCGATGAGCACGCCGTTGACCAGGCCCGCGCCGATGCCGACGGCGACCGCCGTGAAGATCATGCCGACCGGGCCGAAGCTCTGCGTGGCCAGCGTCGTGGCCCACACGCCGGACAGCGCGATCAGCGCGCCGACGGACAGGTCGATGCCGCCACCGATGATCACGAAGGTCATGCCGACGGTGACCACGCCGATCGCGGCCGCCTGGGTCAGGATGACCATGATGTTGTTGACGACCCAGTCGGCGTCGCTGTAGAGGTCGGGCCGGATGTACGCGCCGATCGCGAACAGCGCCAGCAGCACCCCGACCAGGCCCAGGTTGCGCCGCATCGGCTCCTGCGCCTCGTCCTTCCACCAGCTCGTCTTCACGACGCGCTCGTCAGCGGCGTGGGGCGGGTGCCCCCCGGGCGCCTCCACCTTCTCCTCGCTGGACACGCTCATGCGGCCACCTCTTCAGTCGTCGCGGCGGTCAGCGATCCCGCCATAACCAGATCGAGTACGTCTTCCTCGTTGATGTCGGCCGCGGGCGCTTCGCGCACCACCCGGCCCTCGCGCATGACGAGGACCCGGTCGGCCAGGCCGAGCACCTCGGGCACCTCGCTGGAGACCAGCAGCACCCCGACGCCGTTCGCGGCGAGGTCGCGGATCACCTGGTAGAGCTCGGCCCGCGCGCCGACGTCGACGCCGCGGGTCGGTTCGTCGAGCAGCAGCAGACGGGTGCCGCCGAGCAGCCACCGGCCGACGACCACCTTCTGCTGGTTGCCGCCCGAGAGCGTGCGCACGGCCCGGCGCACGTCACGCGGGCGCAGTTCCAGCTGGTTCGCCACCCGCATGGCCTCGTCCTGCTCCTTGCCGGCGTCGGTGAACCCGGCGGTGGCGTACGAGCTGAAGTTGGTCAGCGTCATGTTGCGGTAGATCGGCTGGCCGAGCAGCAGCGCCTGGCTCTTGCGCTCCTCCGGGGCCATGCCCAGCCCGGCCCGCACGGCCGCGGCGACGTTGCCCGGCGGCAGCGCCCGCCCGTCCATCACCACCGTGCCGGCCTCCGCCTGGCGCGCCCCGAACACCGTCTCCAGCAGCTCGGAACGGCCCGAGCCGACCAGGCCCGCGATGCCGACGATCTCGCCGGCGTGCACGTCGAGGTCGACCCCGGTGAACTCGCCGGAGCGGCCCAGCCCGCGCACCTCCAGCAGCTTCTCGCCGGGCGCGGTGTCCGGCCGGGGCGGGAAGACGTACTCGATGGAGCGGCCGGTCATCCGGCTGACCAGGTCCTTGGTCGGCGTGGTGCGGGCCGGCAGGTTGACCGCCGAGGTGCGCCCGTCCTTGAGCACGGTGACCCGGTCACCGATCTCGCGGATCTCCTCCAGCCGGTGCGAGATGTAGACCACCGCGATGCCCTGCGCGGTCAGCTCCCGGATGATCCGGAACAGGTTGCCGACCTCGTCGTGCGCCAGCACCGCGCTGGGCTCGTCCATGATGATCAGCTTGGCCGAGTGCGACAGCGCGCGGGCCATGCTGACGATCTGCTTGCCCGCAGCGGGCAGCGACTTGACCAGCCGCTGCGCCGGGATCTCGCCGTGGCCCAGCCGGCCCAGCAGCTCCCGGGCCTGGCGCGCGGCCTGGCCCTTGTGCACGAAGCCGAGACTGCGCGGCTCGTGGCCGAGGTAGATGTTCTCCGCCACCGACAGGTAGTCGACGAGGTCGAGCTCCTGGTAGATGGTGGCGATGCCGGCCTTCATCGCGGCCTGCGGCCCGCTGAACGAGACCTGCTCGCCCAGCCACTGCACGTCGCCCGCGTCGGGGCGGTGCACGCCGGCCAGCACCTTGATCAGGGTGGACTTGCCCGCGCCGTTCTGCCCCAGCAGGCAGTGCACCTCACCCGCGCGCACCTCCAGCTCGACGCCGTCGAGGGCGCGTACGCCGGGGAAGGTCTTGACCACACCGGACAGCCGCAGAACCACCTCGCCCGAGGCCTCCGCAGCGGTCGCCGCCTGCTCGCTCATGCTCGACTCCTCGCTCATCTCGGGCTCAGGCCTGCTCGAAAGCGATCTCGCTGGCCAGCACCGCGGCGCCGGCGACGCCGGCGCGGGGGCCCAGCTCGGACAGCACCAGGGGCAGGTTGCCAGTGGCCAGCGGCAGCGACCGCCGGTAGACCACGCTGCGGATCTCGGCGAGCATGATGTGGCCCAGCTGGGCCAGCCCGCCACCGATGACGATCATCGAAGGGTTCACGAAGCTGACCAGCCCGGCCAGCACGGTGCCGATGCGACGGCCGCCGTCGCGGATCAGCTGCACGCAGACCACGTCGCCCTCGACCGCGGCGATCGCCACGTCCATCGCGGTCACCGCGCCGTTGGTCGCCAGCCGCTCGGCCAGCGCGGGCGAGGTGCCCGAGCGCGCCGCGGCGGTGGCCTCGCGGGCCAGTGCGGCACCGCTGAACACGGCCTCGAGGCAGCCGACGTTGCCGCAGGTGCAGACCGGGCCGTGGCTGTCGACCTGGATGTGGCCGATGTCGCCGGCGCAGCCGTCGGTGCCCCGGTAGACCTCGCCGCCGAGGAAGACGCCGCAGCCGATGCCGGTGCCGATCTTCACGAAGAGGAAGTTGTCGACGGAGTGCGCCACGCCCGCGTTGCGCTCGCCCACGGCCATGATGTTCACGTCGTTGTCCACCACGGCCGGGCACCCGTGTTCCCGCGTGAGCAGCTCACGCACGGGGAAGCGGTCCCAGCCGGGCATTATCGGCGGCGAGACGGGCACGCCGTCGCGGAAGCTGACCGGGCCGGGCACGCCGATGCCGATGCCGTCGAGGTGCGTGAACGCGCCCTCCACCTTGGCCTTGGCGAGCAGCTCGTTGACCCGCTGCAGGGTGACCTTGGGGCCGCTGCGGATGTCGGCCGGCTCGCTGTAGTGCGCGACCGGCTCCAGCCGGCCGTTGGTCACCTCGACGTCGATCGACGTCGCGCCGAGGTCGACACCCGCGAAGCGCATGGCCGGGTTCAGCTCCACCAGCGTGGACCGGCGGCCGCCGCGCGACTCGGCCGGGCCCGCCTCGGCGACGTGTCCCCCGGCAACGAGCCGGTCGAGCTCGCCGAGCAGTCGCGGACGGGGGATGTCCAGCCGGTCGGCGAGTTCGGCGCGCGACAGCGCACCCTCGTCTCGCAGCAGCCGCAGCACTCTGACGTGCAGCGGGTCCCAGAGCGTCCGCGCGAGGCTCATCCGCTCGTTCCTCCGACCTGATAGGACTCCACCGATGTGGTGTGTCGCACAGGTTACGAGCTTTCGACAATCGTGTCCATAGCTTCTCGCCGAATCCGCGAAACTTTTGTTTGATCTAGCAGAAGTTAGCCATGACCATCCAGAACACCCCCTCCCCTACTGCGCAAGTCTTAAAAAGTCGCGGTCTCATAACGGTCTCGAAGCCGCGAGGTCGTCAGACTTGCGCCCCCGGCCGGAGCCCGGCCGGCGGGAGGCGGCGTCGTAGCAGGTGGGCGGCTGTCCGGCCAGGACCACGGCGGGCCGCACGGCAGCGGATCCGGGTGCCGCGACCGCGGCCGTGTCCGCCGGCGCACACGGCCGGCGGAGAGCGGATGCCGCCTCGACGGCACCGGCGGTGCACGGAAGAGACCTCCGCGACGCGGCCTCATGGATACTTTCGCGCCCAGCCGGGACAGTCGAAGCGACCGGTCCTTCTGATGCCCGTCCAGCCCTGTCGGACGGGCCGACCGCGCGGGTGAACGCGCCCGATTCACGCACGTCACCGAGAAAAGTCGCCCGCCCTCGCGGCGGGAACCTTTTATGGGAGCGCCTCCTCACCACGATCGTTCGACTTGCCAGGCAAGCGGGCGAAAGGGCGCCCAAGATACGCACAGGTGCCTGGCAAGTCGAATGATCGTGGAGCGATGTGCGGGCGGCGCGGATCGGGCGGGCGCGGCGCGGATCGGGTGGGCGGGCGCGGCGCGGGTGGGCGGGCGCGGAGCGGGTGGGCGGGCGCGGAGCGGAGCGGAGCGGAGCGGAGCGGATCGGGCGAGTGGGGAGGTCGGTCAGGCTCGCGGGAGGCGCTGCTCCTGCCAGCGCTGCATCGCGCCGCCTACCTGCTCCTCCACGAAGCGGAAGAAGTCGCGCAGGTCGGCCATGCGTTCGCCGGCCAGGGTCCGCGCGCCGCCTGCTGCCTCGATGACGACGTCGGCCTCGTCGGAGAACTGGCCGTAGAAGCCGCGCTTGGCGGTGGTCACGCCGTACCAGGGCTGGTCGGGCAGGCGGTAGCGGTCGCGGCGGGAACCGGGCGCGGGCTCGCGTACCACGAAGCCCATCTGCATCAGGTATCGGACGGCGCCGGAGATGGCGGCGGCGCTGACGCCCAGGCGCTCGGCCAGGTCACCGGCGGTCAGCGAGGTCTCCTCGGCGCTCATCATGGTCATCAGCACCCGGGACGGCATCCGGGGGAAGCCCATGTCGGCCAGCATCATCGCCATGTGCTCCACCGACCGGCGCACACCGTCCTCATCACGCGGCGCGACCGCGTCAACCTTGTCGCTCATCAAGGACGATCATAACAAGCTTAGGAGTATTCACAATTTTATGAACAACGTGCACGTTCCCGGCCGTACCGTGCGGTGCCCGCCTCGGCCGCGGGCACCACACGGTGGAGCAGGACGCTAGGAGCCCGCGCCCTTGGCGGTGCCGGTCAGCGCACCGACCACCCAGCCGACGAACAGCCCGTAGGCCGAGCCCGCCGCGGCGGCCTGGAGCGCGCCCACGAACGTGGGATCGCTGATGATGAACGCGGTGATGAAGGCCGCCAGCGCCGATCCGAAGATCAGTGCCGACCAGCCGAGCAGGAAGCCGCCGGCGCCACCGGTGACCGCCTTGCTGACCACTCCGAGGATGAGGGCCACGAAGAGGATCAGCAACAGCGCGCGCAGATCGTCGGCGAGCAGCCGGCGCATCGCGCTGCTGGATCCGTCGACGGGACCGAAGGCCCACCGGGGCCAGGTCAGCACACGCAGGAACCAGCCCCAGGCACTGTCGGAGCTGGTGTGCCTCGACACCCACTCCACGAAGGGCTGATTACCGAACAGAAGGACGAGCGCCACGGTTGCGATGATCCCGGCACCTGTCACCGTACGAGTTCGCGCCATGACTAATGATAGTTTCCCAAGCGCGCATATGTCGATGGGTCATACCGCTGGTAACACCTGCCTTTCCCGCCCGTCGACCGGTCACCGGCGGCTGTCGCACCTAGACTGACGGCCATGCGCACCGTCCACGTACGCTGCGGCGACGACCTCCGGGAGACCCTCGGACCGGCCGGCTTCCCCGGTGACTTCGTGTCGTTCACGGACCCGGTGTGCCAGGGTCCCGTCCCCCGCACGGCTGACCCGGCCGAGTTCGACGCGATCCGCGCGGACTGGCTCGCCGGGGCGTACGACCTCGACGCCGCACCCGTGCGCGGGCGCCTGTCGCAGGAGCGGGCCGCCCTCGACACCCTGGAGGCGTACGACCGGGTGCTGCTGTGGTTCGAGCACGACTGGTTCGACCAGGCGATCCTGATCCGGCTGCTCGCGCTGCTCGCCCACCGGCCCGCGCTGCACGGACGGCTGCGCCTGATGTCGATCGACGCGTTCCCCGGCGAGGACCCGTTCATCGGGTTCGGGCAGCTGTCCGCACCGCAGCTGGCGACACTCACCGGGCGGGAGCGCCCGGTCACCGCCGAGCAGTTCGCCGCGGCGGAGCGGGCCTGGGCCGCGCTCGCCGCGCCGGACCCCGCCGCGCTGGCCGGGATCAAGGACGAGGCGCTGCCATACCTGCCCCGGGCGGTCCGGCGGCACCTCGCCGAGCTGCCGTGGACCACGGACGGGCTGTCGCTGTCCGAGCGGCTGTGCCTGCGCGCGGTCAGCCCCGGGCCGCTGCCGTTCGCGGCCGTCTACCGGGCGCACCAGGACACCGACCCGCTGCCGTACCTCGGTGACGTGATGCTGCTGCCGGTGCTGAAGCGGCTGCACGACGCCGAGCGCCCGGCGCTGGCGCTGCGCGGCGGCGAGTACCAGCTCACCGCGTACGGCCAGCGGATCCTGCACGGTGACGCGAGCTGGCAGACCTTCCCCCGCTGGGTCGGCGGGGTGCTGCTGCCCGGCTGGCGGTGGGACCCCGACGCGGCCCGGCCCGTCCCGGCCTGAGGTCCGCCGGGGTCACGCCTCCAGCGGGGCGGCGGCGAAGGAGACCTTGAAGCGGGCGCACCAGATGGTGACGCTGCGCAGTTCGGTCGGGTCGACGTTGGCGGGCACGGCGTAGACCTGGGTGCCGTGGGTGCCCTTGAGACGGCCCAGCTCGACGTGCTTGCCGTCGTCGAAGACGTGCCAGCCGGCGCGGCCGGGCAGCACGGGCTGATCGGTCAGCCATACCCGCAGGTCGGGACCGTCCGATGTGGCCAGGTCGCGCAGGATCACCTGGTGGCGGCCGTCGGGCAGCCGCACCAGCTGCGCGGTCCCGGAGCTGTCGTGCTCGTGCGTGACCAGTTTGCCCTCCGCCAGCAGCACCGCGACGGCCGACGGCGAGGGCGCGCCCACGGTCGGGGAGGCCGGCGAGGGCGTCGCGCTCGCGGACACCACCGCCGGGGCGGCGTCGTTGACGGTCTTCGACGTGAGCAGTTTCCAGGGCTGGAACCAGTACAGACCGAACGCCAGGCCCACGGCCAGCACCGCGGCCACCGCCCAGACGGCGGGCTTGCCGAACATCCTCGTCATGCCCTGACGCTAAGGCCCGCACGGCCCCGGCGGGACCCCACGTTCGCGGATCGTAAGGTTCCGACGGCGGCGGCGTCCGGGCACCGCCGATGATCTCGACGTACGCTCGCGGCATGGCCACCAGTGTGCTCGTCGTCGACGACGACCCGACCGTCAGCGACGTGGTACGCCGTTACCTGGAGCACGCCGGGCACCGGGTGGTGCTGGCCGCCGACGGGCAGGCCGCGCTCGACGCGTACGCCCGGGAACGGCCCGACCTGATCATCCTGGACCTGATGCTGCCGGTACTCGACGGGCTGGAGGTGGCCCGGCGGCTGCGCGCCAAGCCCGGCCCCGGCGTGCCGATCATCATGCTGACGGCGCTCGGCGAGGAGGTCGACCGCATCGCCGGCCTGCAGGTCGGCGCGGACGACTACGTGACCAAGCCGTTCTCCCCGCGGGAACTGGTGCTGCGCGCCCAGTCCGTGCTGCGCCGCACCGGCCCCCAGGCCGCCCCGGTGGCCGTGCTGACCGACGGGGACCTCGTCGTCGACCCGGTACGCCGCACCGCCCACCTCGCCGGCCGCGAGCTGGCGCTGACCGTACGCGAATTCGACCTGCTGGCGTTCCTGATGGCGCACCCGAACGAGGCGCTGCGCCGGGAGCGGCTGCTGGAGTCCGTGTGGGGCTGGACCTTCGGTGACCAGTCGACGGTCACCGTCCACGTGCGACGGCTGCGCGAGAAGATCGAACCCGACCCGGCCGCGCCCCGGCGCATCCACACCGTCTGGGGCGTGGGCTACCGGTACGAGCCGGTGCAGGCGGGCGACGGTGCGTGACCTGCTGCTGATCCTGCTCGCCGCGCTGGCCGGCGCGGCGGTCGTCTGGCTGCCCGCAGCCCTGCTGCTGCGCGTGCTGCACCGCCGCTCGATCACGCTGAACGTGTGCGTGCTGCTGGTGGCCACGGTGCTGGCGATGCTGGCGGGGGTGCTGGCGGTCGCCGAGGGCATGTTCATCTCCCCGCACGACCTGCAGGTGCTGCTCGTCGTGGTGCCGCTGTCCGGGCTGGTCAGCCTGGGGATCGGCGGCTGGGTGGCGTGGCGGCTGGCCCGCTCGGCGATGTGGGCGGCCGACGCCCGCGAGCGCGAGCGGCAGGTCGAGGCGAGCCGCCGCGACCTGGTCGCCTGGGTGTCGCACGACCTGCGCACCCCGCTGGCCGGCATGCGGGCCATGGCCGAGGCCCTGGAGGACGGGGTGGTCAGCGACCCGGCCACGGTCGCCGAATACCACCGCCGGATCCGCACCGGCACCGACCGCATGGCCGCGCTGGTCGACGACCTGTTCGAGCTGTCGCGGATCAATGCCGGGGCGCTGCAGCTGTCCCCGGTGGACGTGCCGCTGGGCGAGGTGGTCTCCGACGCGGTCGCCGCGGCCGCGCCGGTCGCCGCCGCCCGGGGCGTACGCCTGGTCGCCGAGGGCGACTGGCCCGTGGTGCGGGCGGGCGAGCGCGAACTGTCCCGGATCGTGGCGAACCTGGTGCTCAACGCGGTGCGCTACACGCCCCCCGACGGCACCGTGACGGTCACCGGCGGACGCGACGCCGAGGGCGGCTGGCTGGCCGTCGACGACACCTGCGGCGGCATCGCCGAGCCCGACCTGCCCCGCGTGTTCGACGTGGCGTTCCGCGGCGCGAAGGCGCGCACCCCGGACGCCGACGGCGGCGGAGGCGGGCTCGGCCTGGCCATCGTCGCGGGGCTGGTCGACGCGCACGGCGGCCGGGTCGACGTCGCGAACACCGCCGCCGGCTGCCGATTCGAGGTGCACCTGCCCGCCGTGGCGGGCTGACGGCCGCCCAAGATCGCTGCAGGGCGTGGCGTCCGGTCTGCGGGACGGGCCCGATTCGCGTGGTGGATCGCGCATTAGGCTGCCTGGCATGCCTTCGGTTTCCCCTGACCTGGTCCACATCGGCTCCTACACGGCGAAGGCCGGCACCGCGCAGGCGATCACCGCCTGGCGGCAGGACCCGGACACCGGGCGGCTGGAACCGGCGGGTCCGCCCGTCGCGGCGGTCGACCCGTCGTGGCTCGCCTGGCACCCCGACGGCACCCACCTGTACGCGGCGAGCGAATCCGCCGCGCAGGTGCTGTCGTACGCCGTGACCGCCGACGGGCTCGAACTGCTCGGCGCGCAGCCCAGCGGCGGCGCGGACCCCTGCCACCTGGCCGTCGACCCGCAGGGCCGGTTCGTGGTGGCGGCCAACTACAGCGGCGGCTCCGTCGCCGTGTTCGCGATCGGCGCCGACGGCGCGCTGCTGCCGTACCACCATCTGATCGCGCACGAGGGCAGCGGCCCGGACCCGGAGCGCCAGGAGGGACCGCACGCGCACATGGCGCTGCTCGCCCCCGACGGGCTGCTGCACGTCACCGACCTGGGCACCGACGAGGTACGCAGCTACGCCGTCGGGCCCGGCGGCCTGCGGCCCGTCGCGACCTCGCCGCTGGTCGCCGGGATGGGGCCACGCCACCTGGCCGTGCACCCGTCCGGGGTGGTGTTCGTCGCGGGCGAGCTGGACTCCACGGTCGTGGTCTGCGAGGTCGCCGACGGGCTGCTGCGGCCGGTGTCGAGTGTCGCGGCGACGGCCGGCGAGCCGGGCGAGCGCAACTACCCGAGCCACCTGGAGTGCTCGCCCGACGGGCGCTTCCTCTACGTCGCGAACCGGGGTGCGGACTGCCTCACCGTGTTCGCGGTGGAGGGAACCGCGCTGCGGCCGGTCGCGGACGTGCCGACCGGCCGCTGGCCGCGGCACTTCGCGCTGCTCGGGGACTTCGTGTACGTCGCCGACCAGGACGGCGACACGGTGAGCGGGTACCGCCGCGACCCGGCCACCGGCCTGCCGTCGCCGACCGGCGACACCGTCTCGGTGCCGAACCCGTCCTGCGTCCTGCCCGCCCCGCGCCGCGCCTGACCACTGGGCCGTCCGGCACGGAAAATCCTCCCCGAGGCGCCGAACGCGGACGAATATCCCCGAAGAACTCCATACCCTCCCGGGACCGGCTGATACTGGCCACGTAGCAGTCATGATCACGGGAGGCGTACATGATCGGGGCGATCCTCTGGGGCATCATCGGCGGCGCGATCGTCGGCTACCTGGGCCGGCTGCTGCTGCCCGGGCGCCAGAACATCTCCGCGCTGATGACGGTGATCGCGGGCATTCTGGCCGCGACGCTGGGCGGCATCATCGCCACCTGGCTCGGCGTCGGCGAGACCCGGGGAATCGACTGGATCAGGCACATCATCCAGCTCGCGCTGGCCATGTTCTTCGTATGGCTGGCCGCGCGGATGTCCGCCAAACGCCATACGCAGGCGGTGCAGCCGCGCACCCGCTGATCCCTCAGGAGCCGGGCGCACGTCCGCTGTGCGCCCGGGTACGCAGGATTAATCAGTACACACTGGACATGAATGTTTACTGACCGTGGCGCGCGGCAATCGCAGCGCCATGGTACTGACCGCATCGCGATACCGCACCGCGACCGGTGCGGGCGTCATCGCCGCACTCATCCTCGTGCTGGTGTTCGGCAGCCCCGTCTACGTCGACTGGGCCAACGACAACGCCGACACCAACACCGCCGGTGGCTGGTTCCTCAAGCTGCTGACGTGGCCTGCCTGGAGCTTCGACGCGGACAGCTCCGTGCAGGACGTGCTCGCCGCCGACCTCAAGGCGATCCTGCTCATCATCTTCACGGCGGTGTTCCTGGCCCTGTCGACCAACGCCCAGCTGGGACGCGCCCGCGGCACGTTCAGCCAGCTGATGGCCGGCTGGTCCGGGTACATCTTCGCGGGTGCGGTGGCGGGTCTGCTGACCGCCTTCATCCGCTCGGACGCCTCCCTGCTGGGGGCCTTCCAGGCGGCCGGTTCCGGCGCCATCTACGGCCTGTTCGTGGGCTGGATCGTCGGCATCGCCACGCTGGGCCACTACCGCGGCTCCACCCCCTGAGCCCTGCGGCCCAGTTGTTTCTGGGGAATCCGCCTCCTCCGCTCCCCCGGAGGCCGCGGGTTCCCCGGAACCGTCTTCCGGCCCCTGTCTGCCGTGGTGACCGGCGGGTAACGTGCGGCGGGTGGAGATGACTTACGACACGACCATGCAGGGCGCGCTGGCCGAGCGCATGGGCATCAAGCTGCTGGAAGCGACCCCGGAACGGCTCGTCGCGACGATGCCGGTGGACGGCAACACCCAGCCCTTCGGCCTGCTGCACGGCGGCGCGTCCTGCGTGCTGGCCGAGACCCTCGGCTCGATCGGCGCCACGCTGCACGGCTCGACCATCGGCCGCCCGTACGCGGTGGGCGTGGACATCAGCGCCACCCACCACCGGGCCGCCCGCTCCGGCCTGGTCACCGGCGTCGCCACTCCCCTGCACCGCGGCGGCAGCATCGTCACCTACGAAATCGTCATCACCGACGAGGACGACCAGCGCATCTGCACCGCCCGCCTCACCTGCCTCCTCCGCAAGTAACCGCCGCCGAGCAGCCCGTCATTACCAGGAGGGGCGTTGGAGGAGGCTGACGAACTCGACGAGGAGGCGTTCGCGCAGGCGGGGTGGGGCCGCGGCGAGCACGGCGTTGACGACGGCCAAACGGGGGGCCGCGCCGGGTTCACCGCCGGTGAGGCCGAAGGTGTCGGCCAGGCCGGCGACCATCTCGGCGGTGAGCTGGTCCGGCGGCAGGTGGGCGGCCATCGCGAGCAGTTCCGCGGGCAGCTCGACGGGGCCGTGGGCGCGGGCGGCGGCGGCCGATTCGGCCAGGGCCGGGCCGAACTGGGGCACCTGCGGGAGCACGGACGCGGTGACGGTGAGGTGGATGCTGGCCGGGATGCCCTGGTACGGCAGCTGCGGCTGGGTGTGCCAGCCCCGCGCGGCCAGCTCGTCGGCGAGCACGAACAGGTCCAGCCCCGGGTCGTCCGAGGTCAGGCACACGACGGTGAAGTCGGCCGGGGCGAGCAGACGCAGCCCGTCCACCTCGGACACGGCCTTGGCCAGCCCGGCGACGGCGTCGCGGGTCTGCCGGGCCAGTTCCAGGTATCCCTCGTCGCCGACGTGCCGCAGCGTCGCGAACGCCGCCGCGATCGGCCCGCCGGACCGCGTCGACGAGATCACCGGGTTGACCATGGTGTACCCGGGCCAGTCCGCGAACGCGAAGTACTGCGGACGGCGCAGGCCCGCGTCCCGGTGCAGCAGCACCGACACGCCCTTGGGGGTGTAGGCGTACTTGTGCAGGTCCACCGACATGCTCGTCACCCCGGGTACGCCGAAGTCGAACGCGGGCACCGCTACCCCGACCCGGCGCAGGAACGGCAGCGCCCAGCCGCCGAAGCACGCGTCTACGTGGCAGCGCACGCCCCGCTCCGCGGCGATGGCCGCGATCTGCTCGACCGGATCGACGACCCCCTGCGCGTACGACGGCGCGGAGCACGCCACCAGCACCGTGTCCGCGGTGATCGCGGCGGCGACCGCGGCCGGGTCGGGCGTGAACGTCGCCGGGTCCACCGGCACCAGGTCCAGCTCGACGCCCAGGTAGTGCGCGGCCTTGGCAAACGCCGCGTGCGCGGTCGACGGGGCGACCAGGCGCGGGGAGTTGATCTCCGGGTGCGCGTCGCGGGCCGTCTTCACGGCCAGGATCAGCGACTCGGTGCCGCCGCTGGTGACCGAGCCGACCACGTCCGGCGCGGTGGTGCCGGGGCCCGCCCCGAGCACCCGGGCCGCGGCGGCGACCAGCGCGTTCTCGGTGGCCAGCAGGGACGGGAACGCCGTCGGGTCCAGGCCGTTGACGTGCGCGGACAGGGCGTACGCGGACATCGCCAGCTCGTCGAGCCCCGCCTTGGCCGGGTCGTACACGTAGGCGAACAGCCGCCCGCCGTGCGTGGGCAGGTCGGCCGCGCGCATCCCGCGCAGCTCGGCGAGCACCTGGTCGGCGGGCACGCCCTGGGGCGGAAGTGCGTCGATCATCGGGTCACCGTACCTGTCTCCACCTGCACCGATGCCAGCCGCTCCGGGGTCAGGTCGTAGCGGCGCAGCAGCAGCGTCACCGGGCCGACCAGCAGTGCGGGCACGAGGCTGAAGCCGAGCAGCACGCCGAGCTTCGCGCCGTCGGACTGGACCGCCGCGCCGCTCGCCGAGGAGACGTAGCCGGACAACTGGAGCACCAGCGCGTACAGGCCGGGTCCGAGCGCCAGGCCGAAGGTCTCGCCGGCCGTCCACAGGCCGGTGAACACGCCCGCCTGGCGGCGGCCGGTGCGGGCGGCGTCGTACGCCACGCAGTCGGGCAGCATCGCCATCGCGAACACCTGCTGGCCCGCGTACCCCACGCCGATCAGGCCGGTGATCACGTACGCGACGACCGGCGGCACGGAGCCCGCCACGATCAGCGCGAGCGCGCCGCCCGACAGCAGCACCGAGGCCAGCACCAGCGCCTTCGTCTTGCCGACCCGCGCACCGACCCGGCTCCACAGCGGCATGACCAGCAGCGCGGGGCCGACGAAGCAGGCGAACAGCAGCGTCGGGCCGTCCTCGGGGCGCTGGAGCACGTGGTCGGCGACGTACTTGACCCCGGCCAGCATCGTCGCGACGCCGATCGACTGCACCACGAACACGGTCAGCAGCACGGTGAACGGCCTGTTCCGGCGTACGACGGCGAGCTGCGCGCGCAGCGTCGGCTCGCTCTCGGTGACCCGGCCGACCGGCGCGCGCCGGGTGCCCAGGAACGCGCCCAGCGCCCCGACCACGATCAGCGCGGCGACGAACAGGCCCATCCAGCGGTGGCCGGGCACGCCCCCGCCCCCGGCCTGCACCACGATCGGGGCGACCGCGCCGGAGACCAGGATCGCCACCGCGAGCACGGCGACCCGCCAGGTCATCAGCCGGGTGCGCTCGCTGTAGTCGTCGGTCATCTCGGCGGGCATCGCCACGTAGGGCACCTGGAAGAAGGCGTACGCGGTGGCGGTGGCCAGGAACGCGACCGCGACGTAGACCGCTGCCCCGGAACCCGCCCCGAACGGCCCGGCGAACATCGCGGCGAACAGCACCGCCACGGCGAGGCCGCCGAACAGCAGGTACGGCCGGCGCGCGCCCCAGCGCGAGACGGTGCGGTCGGAGATCCGGCCCGCGACCGGGTTGATCAGCACGTCCCACGCCTTCGGCACGAGCACCAGCAGGCCGGCCAGGCCCGCGGCGACGCCGAGGTTGTCGGTGAGGTACGGCAGCAGGAGCAGGCCGGGCACGGTGCCGAAGGCACCGGTTGCCAGCGAGCCCAGCGCGTATCCGGCGCGTACACCGCCGGTCAGCGGCTGGTCCCGGTCAGGGGCGGTGACCTCGGAGGATGTGGGGGGCGACACGGTCATGGCTGCGGATGCTACGCGCCGTGTGGCGTAGCGCACAGAGGGAGGTGAGGGAATTTCACACTGTTCTTGATGCTTCAACAATCAAGTAGCAACGGGCGCGTCACCTGGACGGGCACGTTCCGACGACGAGACTGGTGAGCCATGACCGAGCAGCCGGCAGTACGCACGAGGGTGACCGTTCCGCTGCGTTTCCCGGACGGGTACGCCACCACCGCCGAGGTCTTCACCTTCACCGGCCTGTCCGACGGCCTGGAGCACCTCGCGCTCGGCCTCGGGGACTTCGCGGACGCCCAGACGCCGCTGGTGCGGGTCCACTCGGAGTGCATGACCGGCGACGTCTTCGGCTCCGCCCGCTGCGACTGCGGCCCGCAGCTGCGCGAGGCCGTGCAGCGCATCTCCGAGCGGGGCGGCTACCTGCTGTACCTGCGCCAGGAGGGCCGGGGCATCGGCCTGTACGCCAAGCTCGACGCGTACGCGCTGCAGGACGCGGGCCTGGACACGTACGCCGCGAACCGGGCGCTCGGGTTCGGCGACGACGAGCGGGACTACACCGCCGCCGCGCAGATGCTGGCCGCCCTCGGCGTGCCCCGCATCGACCTGCTCACCAACAACCCCGACAAGCCCAGCCAGCTGCGCGACCACGGGGTCGAGGTGGCGCACGTGGTCCCCACCGCCGTGCACGCCAAGCCGGACAATCTCCGCTACCTGCGCGCCAAGGTGACGCATACCGGCCACACCATCGCCCTGCCGGCCGCCGCCTGACGGCCCTGCTCAGCCCCCATCGACCGTTAAGAAGGGCACCTTCTACATCGCATAGCGATGTGAAGGTGCCCTTCCTTTCGCTCGGGTGCCGAGCGGCCGCGGACCGTCGAGGTCCCGCTGGTGGTGCTAGGCGGTGATGTCGTTGACGCAGCGGAGCACGGGCTGGGCGGCCAGTGCGGTGGCGTCGAGGCGGGCGGTGGTGTGCACGGTGAACGTGACCGACTCGCCGGGCAGCAGCGTGACCAGGGCCTGGTCGACGGTGGCGGCCGGGTCGAGCCGGTCGGGGAACAGGGACAGGTCGCGCAGGATGGTCGCGGCGGTGACGGTGACGGCGTAGCCGTCGGCGGTCGGTGCGACGGTCGTCTCGTACCGCGCGGCCGGGTAGTCGATCTCGCGGTCCTCGGCGTGGAACCACCAGGCCTGCTGCTCGCCTACGACCGCGCGGAGCAGTTCGGACCGCGGTTCGTCGGGCAGCGCGACGCCGTCCGGGATCGGCGTCACCGTCACCGAGCGCGGCGCGGCGTCGAACGCCACCGCGGTCGCGTTCAGCGCCTTGCCGGCGAGATCGTGGCTGGTCACGTCCGCCGAGGCCGACCACGGGCGGTCGGTGTCGTTGGAGGCGACCAGGACCAGGCCGCCGTCGCGCGGCTGGATCGTCAGAAGCCGGTCGGCGTACGCCTCCCGCAGCGCGTGCCACAGGGGTTTGCGCCGGCCGTCGCCGTCGATCGCCGCCCAGGACGTCACCGGCCAGCAGTCGTTGAGCTGCCAGACGATCGCGCCCATGCAGACGGGCTGGTGGGACCGGAAGTGCTCGACGGCCAGCCGGATCGCACGGGCCTGGTTGACCTGCGTGAGGTAGTGCCAGTCGTCGAAACCCTGCGGGTCGGGCAGGTGCGCGTCCAGCCCGCGCCGCAGCTTCAGGTCGCCGTCGGCGGCCTTCTGGTGGTGGCGCATGCCGGGCGAGTCGCTGGCCAGCGGCTCGTCGTGCAGCGCCCGGCGCAGCGTCGCGTACGCCGGCGGGGCCTGGAACCCGAACTCGGCGCAGAACCGGGGCACGTAGTCCCGGTAGTGCGTGTAGTCGATCTGGTTCCACACGTCCCAGATGTGCATGGTGCCGTGCGCCGGGTCGTTCGGGTGGATGTCCGGCGTGCCCGACCAGGGGCTGCCCGGCCAGTACGGCCGGGTCGGGTCCAGCTCGGCCACGATCGCGGGCAGCAGCTCGTGGTAGAAGCCCGCGCCCCAGCTGCGCCCGGCGAGCTTCTCGGGCCAGCCCCAGTCGGCGAAGCCCCAGATGTTCTCGTTGTTGCCGGTCCAGGTCACCAGACTCGGGTGCGAGGCCAGCCGCACCACGTGCTCACGCGCCTCGGCGGCCACCTCGGCCGCGAACGGCTCCTCCTCCGGGTACGCCGCGCACGCGAACAGGAAGTCCTGCCCGACCATCAGCCCCAGCTCGTCGGCCAGCTCGTAGAAGTCCTCCGACTCGTACCGGCCGCCGCCCCATACCCGCAGGTAGTTGATGTTCGCGTCGCACGCCTGGCGGAAGCGCTCGGCCAGCCGCTCCCGGGTGATCCGGGTGACGAAAGCGTCGTCGGGGATCCAGTTGACCCCCTTCACGAACACCGGCACGTCGTTGACCACCACCGTGTACGGCGTGCCGTGCTCGTCCGGCGTCGTGTCGACCCGTACCGTGCGGAAGCCCACCCGCCGCTCCCACCGGTCCAGCTCGCGCCCGCCCTCGGTGGCCAGCACCACGCGCAGCGGGTAGAGCGGCTGCTCGCCGTAGCCGCGCGGCCACCAGCGCCGCACGTCGGGCACGGACAGCCGCAGGGTCGTGCCGATGCTGCCGGCGCCGATGGAGGCGACGCCGACCACACCGCCGACCTCGACGGTGACGGTGAGCGACTCGGTGGACGCCCGCTCCACGTCGACGTGCACGTCCACCACACCGGTCGTGCCGTCCACGGTGACCTGCGGGCGCACCTGCGCCAGCCGCGCCGTCGACCAGCTGTGCAGGCCGATCGGCTGCCAGATGCCGGCGGTGACCACAGTCGGGCCCCAGTCCCAGCCGAAGTTGCAGGCCATCTTGCGGATCAGGTTGTACGGCTCGTCGTAGGCCCCCGGCCGCGAGCCGACCTGCTGTGCCATCGCCGCCGTGTAGTCGTACGCGGAGTCGAAGGTGATGCGCAGGTCGTTGCGGCCGGGGGTGAGCGCCGAGCGCAGGTCGAAGCGGTAGCCCCGGTGCATGTTCGCGGTGCGCCCGACCTCGGTGCCGTTGAGCGAGATGACGGCGACGGTGTCCAGCCCCGCGCAGACCAGGTCGATCCGGTCGTCCTCCGGGCCGGACCAGCCGAAACTGGTCTCGTACGTCCAGCGGGTGCGCCCGATCCAGCTCAGCTCGTTCTCGTTGGAGTCCAGATAGGGATCCGGAATGAGACCGGCTGCCAGCAGGTCGGTGTGCACGCACCCGGGCACGGCCGCCGGCACCCGGTCGACCGGCACCGGCGTGTTGCGCGCCGACACCTGCCAGCCGTGGTGGAGCTGGACCATGCTTCGGGACCGAGACGCCATCATCACGATTTGACCGCACCCTCCATGATGCCGCGGACGATCTGCCTGCCCCCGACGAACAACAGAATGATCAGTGGCACGGTGGCCACGAACGCACCGGCGAGCACTCGCCGGTACAGCACATAATTACCGCTGGCCAGGTCGAACAGCGCGACCATCGAGGTCGGGTAGTCCGTGCCGCCCAGCGTGATGAGCGGCCACTGGAAGTCGTTCCAGCTGCCGACGAAGGTGAGCAGGCCCAGCACGGCCAGCGCGGGCCGGATCGCGGGCAGCACGATGCTCCCGTAGATGCGCATGGTGGTCGCGCCGTCGACGCGGCCCGACTCGATCAGCTCGTCGGGCACCGCGCCGAGGATGAACTGCCGCATGTAGAACACGCCGAACGCGCTGACCAGGCCGGGCACGATGACCGCGAGCAGGCTGCCGTTCCAGCCGCCCTCGCCGGGCAGGTAGCCCATCAGGATGTAGAGCGCGACGATGCCGAGCTGGTTGGGCACGGTGAGGGTCAGCACGACCATCACCATCAGGATCCGGCTGCCCCGGAAGCGCAGCTTGGCGAAGGCGAAGCCGGCCACCGAGCAGAAGAACAGCACCGACACGGTGACCACGGTGGACACGATGAGGCTGTTGACCAGCGACTCGGCGAAGTACACGTCCTGCAGCGAGAAGACCTCGGTCAGGTTCTTCATGAACTCGCCGCCCGGCAGGAACTTCGGCGGGATCTCGGCCAGCGCCGCGTCGGTGCTCGTCGCGATGACGAACATCCAGTAGATCGGGTAGATGGACAGCAGGAACGTCAGCCCGAGCAGCAGGTAGGTCCACTTGCCGGCGGGGGTGTCCTGGGGCGCGCGGCCCAGCAGCGCGGGCTTCATCCTGCGGCGCGGCTCCAGGTCGGGGGGCGTCTCGGCCGGGGTAGCCGGGCGGGTGTCGGTGGTGGTGCTCATCGCTTTCCTCCTCCGAGCCGGTTGGTGACCAGGGTGTTGACGACCGCGACGATGACGATGATCAGGAACAGGGCCCACGACATCGCCGCCGCGTAGCCCAGGTTGAGGTTCTTCCAGCCGACCTTGTAGATGAGCTGGGCGATGGTCTGCCACTCGCCGTTGGAGCCGCCGCTGGCCGAGGCCGGGTTCGCGTCGAGCAGCATCGGCTCGGTGAACAACTGCAGGCCGCCGATGGTGGACAGCACGACGGTGAAGATCACCACGGGCAGGATCATCGGTACGGTGATCCGCCACAGCTGCTTCCACGAGGTCGCGCCGTCGAGGGCGGACGCCTCGTAGATGTCGCGCGGGATGGTCTGCATCGCCGACAGGTAGAGCAGCGCGTTGTAGCCGATCCACTTCCAGTTGACCATCGTGGCGATGGCGACCCAGGACTGCAGCTTGCCCGCGCGCCAGTCGATCGGGTCGTCCATGCCGAAGACGGACAGCACCCAGTTGGCCACGCCGTAGTCGCGGCCGAACACCACGAGGAAGACCAGCGTCGAGGCGGTCAGGGGGGTGATGTACGGCAGCAGCATGCTGACCCGGAACCAGGTCTGCCCGCGCAGCCTGCGGTTGAGCAGGAACGCCACGCACAGGGCGAGGAACAGTTGCGGCACCGTGGACAGCACGAAGATGCCGAAGGTGTTGTAGAGCGCGTTCCAGAAGTCCTCGTCGGTCAGCAGCTTGGAGAAGTTGGCCATTCCCGCCCAGCCGTCCTGGGCCGGGTCGTCCAGCCGCCAGGTGCGCAGGGCCACCACGCCGTTGAAGATCAGCGGGAACAGCCCGAAGATCGCGAAGAGGATGAAGAACGGTGCGATCAGGACGTAAGGCATCTGCTTCACGTCGAATCGGTGCAGCCGGTGCGATAGCCCGCGCACGATTACCTCCGTTTACCGAGGACGGTCGATATGATGCGGAACGTGGCGCGGCGGGCGAAGGGGTGGACGCCGTAGGGAGACGCCCACCCCTTCTGATCCCCACTGCAACGCGCGTGACAGGAGCCCGCGCAGCGGCCGCTCGGTGTACAGCCGGAGCGCAGCGGAGGCTGGACGACCGATTAAGGCCGCGTAGCGGGCTCCGCATGACACAGGTCAGGCCTTCGAGGCCTTCTCGGCTTCCTTGACCGCCTGTGCCCAGGCGTCGGCGGCCTTGGTCGTGCCCGCCTGGACGGAGTTGATGACGTTCTCGACCGCGACCCGGGTCGGGCCGTTCTTCTTGCCCAGGTACTGCGGGGTCAGGCCCTCGGCGGTCTTGCTGAAGATCGCGCCGACCGGGGCGTCGCTGAAGAACGGGTTCTTGAAGTCGGCGATCGCCGGGTCCTTGTAGAGGGCCGGCTGCGAGGGCAGGTTGCCGACCTTCTTGAAGATCTCGATCTGCTGCTCGGGCTGGATCAACCACTCCAGCAGCTTGTACGCCTCGTCGACGTTCTTGCCCTGCTTGGGCACGGTCAGGAACGAGCCGCCCCAGTTGCCGCCGCCACCGGGGATGGCCGCCACGTCCCACTTGCCGGCGGTGTCCGGCGCGGTGTTCTTGATGTGGCCCTGCATCCACGCCGGGCAGGCCAGCACCGCGAAGTCGCCCTTGACGAAGGCCGCGTTCCACTCCGGCGACCAGGCCGGCAGGTTGGCCGACAGGCCCGCGTCGATGGCCTTGAGGGTGAGGTCGAACGCGGCCTTCGGGCCGCCGTCCATCTTCAGCGCCTCGGACTCGTCGTAGAAGCCCACCGGCTGCTGGCCCAGGATCGGGTTGAACAGGTTGGTGGCGTTGTCGACGAACTTCTTCTTCGACTTGGCGGTGTAGTTCTGGCCGGTCTTGATGAACTCGTCCCAGGTCGGCCACAGGGCCGACACCTTGTCCCGCTCGGTCGGCAGGCCCGCGGCCTTGAACAGGTCGGTGCGGTAGCACATGGCCAGGCCGCCGACGTCGGTGCCGAGGCCGATCTGCGTCTTGCCGTCGGCCGACAGGGACTGCTTCCACTTCCAGCCCAGGTACTTGTCCTGGTACTTGCTCGCGCCCTTGTCGAGCAGGTTCACGAACTTGTCGGCCTGGCTGCGGAAGCTGACGATGAAGCCCTCGTCGATCGCCGCGATGTCGGGTGCGCCGGAGCCGGCGATCAGCTTCTTCTGCAGGTCCTCGTGCTGGGCGTTGTACTCGCCCGAGTTGAGGACGATCTTGACGTTCGGGTTGGCCGCCTCGTACTTGGCCTTGAGCTCGTCGAGACCGAAGTCGCCCCAGAAAGCGATCTTCAGCTCGACCGGGCCGCCGGGCTTCGCCGGCTCGTCACTGCCGCCGCCCTTGCAACCGGCGAGCGTGAGCGCGCCGACCGCGACGAGCGCGGTGGCCACCACCCAGCCGGACCTGTGCAGTCGCATGTACGTCCTCCGAAACAACTTGGAGCGCTTCCGGGGATAGCGAAGCGTCTACTGAACCGGATAAGTGCACACACGGTATGGGCGCGCTCCCAACGTGTCAATAGGACGTCATCCTCGTGACGATCCTGTGACGTGGACCATGAAAACCGCTTAAGTAATCTTGACTCACATCGATGGCTAGACTGATCGAAGAGGAAAACCGTGCGGTGAACACGCTCTCCGTACGGCATGATCGGCGGGCGCACGAGGACGCCGGAAGGGGGTGCGCGGCACCGTGGCCGAGGACTTGAAGATCACCGATCGGGTCGTGATACCCGACAGCGAGCTGCGTGAACGCTTCTCGCGAAGCTCCGGCCCCGGCGGGCAGGGGGTCAACACGAGCGACAGCCGAGTGGAGCTGTCGTACGACGTGGAGCGCTCCCAGGCCATCCCCGACGAGCTCCGCGACCGCGTCCTCGAACGGCTGGGCCACCGGCTCACCGGCGGGGTGCTCACCATCGCCGCCAGCGAGCACCGCGCCCAGCTCGCCAACCGCGAAGCGGCCCGCGAACGCCTCGCCGCCCTGCTCCGCGAGGCGTTGGCTCCCCCGCCCCCGCCCCGCCGCCCCACCAAGATGAGCAAGGGCGCCAAACAACGCCGCCTACAGGCGAAAAAGCACCGCTCCGCCATCAAACAACTCCGCCGCGGCTCTCACGACTGACCCCACTCCTGCCCGCGGGCCCACGCGCCCACTCCCGCCGCAACTTTTAAAGACTTGCGGCCACGGGGACGTGTCGATGCCGCGACTCTTTAAAAGTTGCGGCAGGGGTGGGGGCGGTGGGGGCGGTGGGCGCGGCCGGGGTCAGGCGCGGGTCTGGCGGACGTCGGTGTTGACGGGGGCTTCGACGGCGAGGCGGAGGAAGAGGTCGCAGGCCGTCTGGGCCTGGACACGGCGCTGGTAGGCGCGGCTGGCCACGGCCACCGAACCGGGGCCCGCCTCCAGGCGCCAGGCCCAGGCCAGCCGGCTCACCCGGTGGATCACCGGTTCGGCCTCGGTCGCGGCCGCGCGCACCTCGTCCACGGCGCGCAGGCAGGCGTCGACGTCGGGAAAACCCACACCCGACCGGCCGAGGTCACGGTTGTTGCTGGACAGCAGGCGCCAGGTGACGCCGGCACACGCCCGCTCGTAGAACTCGAACCGAGCGGTCAACGTCATCTCCAGCGGTCGGTGAGCCGATCACTCGACCTTTTCCCGGCAAGATGGACGGATGCTGACTTTCCCGTGAACAGCATGTCCCCTTCTGGGCGAAGAGACGGTCACAGGACCTCGCCGCGCAGTTGCGGAAACACCTTGCCCACCTTGCCGAGCAGGTAGTCGCCGTACGTGCCGGCGAAAGCGCGCAGGTCCTGGCCGTCCCAGCGGGGGTGGCCGTCCGCGCCCGCCCGCGCCCGGCCCGGCAGCGGCGGCACCTCGGCCGAGAAGTCGGGGTCGAAGAAGAACGGGAACGACAGCCGTTCGTTGCCGCTGACGTTGCGCACCCGGTGCGGCGTCGAGCGGTACCAGCCGCCGGTCAGCCGGTCCAGCATGTCGCCGATGTTGCAGACGAACGTGCCCGGCACCGGCGGCGCGTCGACCCAGCCGGCCGGCGTACGCACCTGCAGGCCGCCGTTGCCGTCCTGGGCCAGCAGGGTGAGCAGCCCGTAGTCGGTGTGTTCGCCGACGCCCCAGCCGTCGTCCCCGGCCGGCGACGGCGGGTAGCGGAAAACCCGGAACAGGATCGTCGGGTCGGCCGTGTATCCGCTCGCGAAGTAGTCCTCGGGCAGGTCCAGGCTCACCGCCACCCCCCGCATCACCTCCTGCGCCACCGCGGTCAGCGCCGCCAGGTACGCCGGCACGACCTCGGCCAGCTCGGGCACCTGCCGGGGGTACAGGTTGGACCCGTGCAGCGGCAGCCCGGCGACCACGCGGGGGTCGTCTGCGGGCAGCTCCGCGCCGAAGTACAGGCCCTCCTTCAGGTCCGGCCGCCCGGAGGTCAGCTCGCCGCCGACGGGGAAGAACCCGCGCCAGGCCCGGCCGCCCCGGGCCATGGCGATCTCCGCCTTGGTGTCCTCGGGCAGCGCGAAGAACTCCCGCGACGCCGCGTCGAGCCGCCGCGGCAGCTCGTCCGGCACGCCGTGCCCGGCCAGGTAGAAGAACCCGCTGTCGCGGCACGCCGCGCGGATCCCGGCGGCCACGGCGGCGCGGTCGGCGGACAGGTCGATGATCGGCAGAGAACCACCCATCCGATCATTCTGGCAGCCCGCCGCGGACCGCGCCGCCGCTGCTCAGCCCTGTGCGAGCGCGGTACGGCCGCAGCCGGGCAGCCGGTAGCCGTACAACGCGTCCAGCGGCAGCCGGTAGCCGTCGCCGAGCACGGCCGCGCCGTCGGTCCACAGCAGATCCGTGCCGCGGAAGCACAGCGGCAGGGTGTAACCGTCCGCCGGCAGGTCGATCCGGTGCAGCACGCGGCCATCCCGGGGCGAGAACATGACCACGGCGGCCACCGTGTCGTCAGGCCCCGCGGGAGACCGCAGGATCTCGATGCCCGCCGTGCCGTCAGGGGCGGCCAGCACCACAGCGATCAGGTCGCGCCTGCCGGTGTCGCCATAGGTGATCTCAAGGGAGACGGCGCTCTCGCCCGCCCGAAGCACCCCGCGCAGGTCCACCGTGAACCGGTGGGCGGCCAGTGTCATCGGATCGACCCGGTCGAGGGTGACCGTGGTGTCGGTGATCCGGTCACCCAGCCGCAGCAACTCCCCGCTGTCCAGCACCGCTGCCACGGGCCGGGTCAGCTCGGAGGTGGGCAGCACGTACACGGTCCAGTCGGCGGTCCGGACGACCACCTGGCTGCTGTCGCTGTAGCGCGTCACGTGGAGCCAGCTCCCGGAGGGCGACCAGCGGGCCTGGCCGACGGGGTACGGCAGCTCGCGCACGGTGGTCGAGGTCAACTCACGCGCGACGGTGCCCTGCGGCGACGACCAGACCAGCCATCGGCCGTCCGGCGAGAGCACGGGGTCCATCGTGAAGCCGCCGGTCGGCCTCGGTGGCAGCCGGTAGCGCACGCCGTCGCCGCCGAGCAGCTCGTACACCGGGTCGTCCGAGTCCCGCTTCGCCAACAGCAGCGCGCCGCCCTGGACACCTCGGTCGGCAGGCAGGTCGACTCGGGCCTCGCCGGGCGGCACCCGGGTCGGCAGCGGCGTCGCCGGTGAGCGCGACGGGGCCGGGGCGGACGGGCTCGGTGAGGTGGTCACCGGCGGCGGC
Organism: Catellatospora aurea; assembly: GCF_042663325.1. Lineage (NCBI taxonomy): Bacteria > Bacillati > Actinomycetota > Actinomycetes > Micromonosporales > Micromonosporaceae > Catellatospora > Catellatospora aurea. The sequence continues at coordinate 88,711 of NZ_JBHTAC010000008.1, read as the reverse complement.
ACGAGCGCGGGGCCGAGCAGGGCGAACCAGATCGCGCCCAGCAGCGGCACGGCCACGAGCACCGTCGCCGCGCCCGCCAGCCGGGTCCGCCGGCGGCGGGCCGTCGCCAGGGCCGCCGGTGCGTCGGCGTACTGCCCGGCCTCCTCGGCGACCAGCGGCAGCGAGCGCCGCAGGTTGGTCAGCGCGAGATTGGTCTGGCTCTTCACGGTGCCGACCGAGCAGCCCATCGCGGCGGCCGTGTCCGCCTCGGACAGGTCCTCGTAGAAACGCAGCACCAGCACGGCCCGCTGGCGTGGGGCGAGCGTGGCCAGTGCCCTGGTGAGCGCGACCCGCTCCACGACCCGGCCCGGCTCGTCGGGACCGGCCCGCTCGGGCAGCTCGGCCATCGGCCGCGCGGGCCGCCTGCGCCACCACGAGATCTGCTCGTTGACCATGATGCGCCGGACGTACGCCTCCGGCTGGCCGTACTCCCGGATCTGCCGCCACCGCGTCGCGGCCTTGGCCAGCGCGGTCTGCACCAGGTCCTCGGCCGCGTGGTGCTCGCCGGTGAGCAGGTACGCCGTGCGTGACAGCGCCCCGCCCCGCGCGACGACGAACTCGTGGAAGCCGTCGTATCGGCTCATCCGCCACCTCCACCTCCCCCTACGTGGCAGCGGGCCGGAAGGTTGGGATCATCTCGCACGGCCGCGTCCGGCATCTGCCGCCCGGCGTGGAGGGCTCGCCCGCGCCTGGGGCCGCCGCGGCCGGGCGGACCCCGGTGGTTCAGCCGGGCGACGCGATCCGGCCGGTGCCCGAGCAGCCGGGCGGCCTGATCGCCGAACCCTGGTCGAGCGGCATCACCACCTCGTCGTGATCCGCACCCGCCGGTCTGCGGCGCAGGTACTCGCCGTCCTTCCACAGCAGGTCCCCACCCCGGTAGCAGAGCGCCCAGGCGGTCGGGCCGGAGGCCAGGCCCAGCCGGCGCAAGGCTCGACCGTCCGCGAGCGAGAACTCGATCATGGCGAGCTCGTGGGTCACGTTCCCCGTCTCCCCCGGCACTACCTGCAGCGCGGCCACCCCGTCGGCCGACACCATGACGTCGATGCGCGATACCGACCCGACGTCCGCCGTGGAACCGCCCACGGATTCGCCCGCACCGAGCAGCTCGCCCGCGTCCACCGTGATGACCCGCGCCAGCCCGGTGAACGGATTCCTCAGTTCGAGCCGGACGGCGGTACGGCTCACCGGGCTCGCCGGCAGCAGCAGCTCCCCGCTGTCCAGCACGGCTCGGGCCAGCCTGTCCGGCGGCGCCAGGGCCAGCGGGTACACCGTCCAGTCCGGTATCCGGTAGAGCAGGTCGCCGCGCTCGGACGTGCCGGGCACGACGAACCAGCCGCCCGACGGCGACCAGAACGGTGTGCCGGACGACGGCGGCAGCTCGTGCACCGTGGTCGTGGTCAGGTCGCGCACGAGCGTCGCCTGGGCGGTCGTCCAGGTGAGCCAGCGGCCGTCCGGAGACAGGGTCGGCGCGTTGAGGAGCTGGTCGGCGGGCACGTAGTGGGAGTACAGGCCGCCGTCGCCGACGACCAGCTGCACCAGGCCCAGGGACTCCTCCAGCAGTAGCGACGCGGCCCCGACGCCGCGATCGGACGGCAGCCTGCCGGCGGTCGACGGCCGTTCCGGACGCGGGCGCAGCGGGGGCAGCGACACCGGGCTCACCGAGGGTGGCACGGTCACGGGCGGCGGCACTTCGGCGGGGGCGCGCACGGCGTACCAGATCGTGGTCAGCAGCAGCGGCACGAGCGCGAGCGCCGTCACGGCCGCCCGGCGGGCCCGGCGTCGGCGGGCCGTGACCAGGGCCGCGCCCGCGTCGGCATACTGCCCGGCCTGCTCGGCGTAGAGCGGCAGGGCCTGGCGCAGCCGGCTCAGCGCGTGGTGGGTGTGGCTCTTCACGCTGCCGACCGAGCAGCCCAGCACGGCTGCGGTGTCCGCCTCGGACAGGTCCTCGTAGAAGCGGAGCACGACCACGGCGCGCTGGCGGGGCGAGAGCGTGTCCAGCGCCTTGCCGAGCGCGACCCGCTCCACGACCCGGTGCGGCTCGTCGGGACCGGGCAGGTCGGGCAGGTCTGCCACGGGCCGGGCCGGGCGTCGCCGCCACCACGAGATCTGCTCGTTGACCATGGTGCGCCGGATGTACGCCTCCGGTTGCCCGTACTCCACGATCTGCCGCCACCGGGGTGCCGCCTTGGCCAGCGCCGACTGCACCAGGTCCTCGGCCGCGTGGTGCTCGCCGGTCAGCAGGAACGCCGTGCGCGACAGCGCGCCTCCCCGGGCGAGCACGAACTCGTGGAACCCGTCGTACCTGTCCATCCGCCACCTCCGCTCCTTGATACGCAGCGGTTCGCTCCGGGGTTGAGGGCTCGCGCAGGCCATCATCCGGTAGTGCGGCGCGCCCCGGTGCCGAGCGAGGCGAAGGAGTTTCGCGTTCGCTATGCTGCCGGTCACATCGCCGTGAATGCAGGGAGTGGGCAGCGTGGACGCAGACGTCATCGTGGTCGGGGCCGGGCTGGCCGGGCTCGTGGCCACCGCCGAGCTGGCCGACGCCGGCAAGCGCGTCATCCTGCTCGACCAGGAGCCGGAGGCCTCGCTGGGCGGGCAGGCGTTCTGGTCGTTCGGCGGCCTGTTCCTGGTCGACACCCCCGAGCAGCGGCGCATGGGCATCAAGGACTCCGCCGAGCTGGCCCTGCAGGACTGGCTGGGCAGCGCCGGGTTCGACCGCGAGTGCGACGCCTGGCCGCGCAAGTGGGCGCAGGCGTACGTGGACTTCGCCGCCGGGGAGAAGCGGTCCTGGCTGCACGCGCAGGGAGTGCGGTTCTTCCCCGTGGTCGGCTGGGCGGAGCGGGGCGGTTACCTCGCCGACGGCCATGGCAACTCGGTGCCGCGGTTCCACATCACCTGGGGCACCGGGCCGGGCGTGCTGGCCCCGTTCCTCCGCCGGGTCCGCGCCGCGGTGGACAAGGGCCTGGTCACGCTCGCGTTCCGGCACCGGGTCGACGAGCTGACGGTGACCGCGGGCGCGGTCGACGGCGTACGCGGCGCGGTGCTGGAGCCCAGCCCGGCCGCCCGGGGCGAGGCCAGCTCGCGTACCGAGGTGGGGGAATTCTCCTACCGCGCGCAGGCGGTGGTCGTGACCTCCGGCGGCATCGGCGGCAACCACGACCTGGTGCGGCGCAACTGGCCGCAGCGGCTGGGCACCCCGCCGCAGCGGCTGCTGTCCGGCGTGCCCGCGCACGTCGACGGCCGGATGCTCGGCATCACCGAGGACGCGGGCGGCAACCTGATCAACCGCGACCGGATGTGGCACTACACCGAGGGCATCGAGAACTGGGCCCCGATCTGGGACCGGCACGGCATCCGGATCCTGCCCGGCCCGTCGTCGCTGTGGCTGGACGCGACCGGCAAGCGGCTGCCGGTGCCGCTGTTCCCCGGCTTCGACACGCTCGGCACGCTGGAGCACATCATGGGCACCGGGCACGAGTACACCTGGTTCGTGCTCACCCAGAAGATCATCGAGAAGGAGTTCGCGCTCTCGGGCTCCGAGCAGAACCCCGATCTGACCGGCAAGAGCGTGCGGCAGGTGCTCAAGCGGGCGCTGCCCGGCGCGCCCGGCCCGGTCGAGGCGTTCAAGCGCAACGGGGCCGACTTCGTCGTCGCGGACACCCTGGACGAGCTGGTCGCGGGCATGAACAAGCTGACCGGGCAGGGCCTGCTCGACCTCACCGAGGTGCGCCGGCAGATCGAGGCGCGCGACCGCGAGCTGACCAACACCTTCACCAAGGACCTGCAGATCACCGCGATCCGCGGGGCGCGCAACTACCGCGGGGACAAGCTGATCCGGGTGGCGACGCCGCACCGGCTGCTGGACCCGAAGGCGGGGCCGCTGATCGCGGTCCGGCTCAACATCCTCACCCGCAAGACCCTGGGCGGGCTGGAGACCGACCTGTCCGGCCGGGTGCTGCGGGCCGACGGCACGCCCCTGCCCGGGGTGTACGCGGCCGGCGAGGTGGCCGGGTTCGGCGGCGGCGGCGTGCACGGCTACCGCTCGCTGGAGGGCACCTTCCTCGGTGGCTGCATCTTCTCCGGCCGCCAGGCGGGCCGCGCCGCCGCCGCGGCCGTGTGACCGGGCCGTGGCCGACCACACCCGGCCACGGCCCTCCTTCCCGACCACCGCGCCCGGCCGCCCGCCGGCTGCGCTGCCCCCGGCACCTGGCGCGGCTCGCTCCGCCCCTGTGTAGCGCACCTGATGCGTTAAGAAGGGCACCTTCTTCTACGCAAAGCGTTAAGAAGGTGCCCTTCCTTTCTTTCGGGCGGGAGAATGCTGGGGTGACGGAGACTGCGGTGGGGGTCGTTGTCGCGACCCGGAGCGGGCGGGTGCGGGGGCGGGTCGACGACGGGGTCGCGGTGTTCCTGGGTATTCCGTACGCGGCTGCGCCGTTCGGGGAGCACCGGTTCACGGCTCCCGCGCCCGTGACGGCGTGGACGGGGGTGCGCGACGCGCTGGCGTACGGGCCGACCGCGCCGAAGGCACCGTTCCCGCCGCCGATGGACCGGCTGCTGGCCGACCCGTCGATCCCCGGCGACGAGTGCCTGAACCTGAACGTGTGGGCCCCCGCGGGCGCGGCCGGGCGGCCCGTCATGGTGTGGATCCACGGCGGCTCGCTGCGCAACGGGTCGAGCAGCCTGCCCGCGTACGACGGGCGCAACTTCGCCCGCGACGGCGTGGTGCTCGTGTCGATCAACTACCGGCTGGGCATCGAGGGCTTCGGCGTGTTCCCCGACGCCCCCGCCAACCTCGGCCTGCGCGACCAGATCGCGGCGCTGACCTGGGTGCGTGACAACATCGCGGCGTTCGGCGGCGACCCCGGCAACGTGACCGTGTTCGGCGAGTCGGCAGGCTCGATCTCCATCGGGGCGCTGCTGACCAGTCCTCACGCGCAGGGCCTGTTCCATCGGGCGGTGCTGCAGAGCGGGGCCCCGGCCGCGCAGCCGCCCGAGGCCGCGGGCCGGTCCACCCGGCTCATCGCCAAGCGGCTGAAGATCCCGGCGACCGCCGAGGCGTTCGCGCGGGTGGACCGGGCCCGGCTGCTCGCCGCGCAGGTCTCGATCACCCGGGGCGGGCCGCCGATCGGCAACGGCAACGGCTTCACCCTGACCGTCGACGGCGACGTGCTGCCCCGCGACCCGATGGTCGCCCTGCACGGCGGCGCGGCCGCCGACATCCCGGTGCTGCTGGGTTACAACGCCGAGGAGTACCGGCTGTGGTTCGTGCCGACCGGCCTGGTCGACCGGATCAACCGGCTCACGCTGCGGCTGGCGCTGGCCAAGTTCCGGGTGCGGGCGCGCACCGCACGGGCCTACCGGGCGGCCCGGCCCGAGGCCACGCCGGGCGAGCTGCTCGGCGCCATCGCCACCGACCGGCTGCTGCGCCGCCCGCTCAACCTGCTCGCCGACGCCCGACCCGGCGACACCTGGCTGTACGAGTTCGCCTGGCCGTCACCGGTGGAGCGGCTCGGCGCCTGCCACGCTCTGGAGATCGGCTTCGTCTTCGACACCCTCGGCACCCCAGACGGGCTGCCCCTGTCCGGCCCGAACCCGCCGCAAGAACTCGCCGACGCCATGCACCGCGCCTGGATCGCCTTCGCCACCACCGGCGACCCCGGCTGGTCCCCCTGGAACCCGTCCCGCCCCGTCATGCGCTTCGACGCCCCCACCTCACTCCTCGTCCACGCCCCCAACGACGACGAGCTGCGCTCCTGGTCCTAACGTCCGGTCCGGGCGAGCTGGGCGGTGAGCAGGGTGGGGGCTTCGATGAGGGAGGGGCCGTACCAGGTGAGGTGGCGGCCGGAGATGAGGGCGCAGGGGGTGCCGGGGAAGGCCTCGGGGCCGTCGGCGCGGGTGAAGGCGTAGGGCTCGTCGGGCAGCACGATCAGGTCGGCGGTCTGGGCGTGCAGGTCGGCGAGGGATGGGCGGGGGTAACGCTCGGGGTCGTCGGCGTACACGTTGGTCACGCCGAGGCAGCGGAGCACGTCTCCGGCGAAAGTGCCGCCGCCGAGCACGATCCAGGGACGACGCCACACCGGGATCACGGCACGGCGGGGCGTCGCCGGGGCGGGCAGAGCGGCCCAGGCGGAGCGGGCTGCGGTCAGCCAGTCCGGCTCGCCGGGTGCGCCGAGGGCGGCCAGCAAACGGCCCAGCTCGTCGAGGGCCTCGTCGACGGTGCGCGGGTAGGTGACGTGCAGCTCGACGCCCGCGGCGCGCAGCGCGTCGGCGTCCTGCTCGCGGTTCTCCTCGACGTTGACCAGCACCACGTCCGGGCGCAGCGCGAGGATCCGGTCCAGGTCGGGATACTTGCTGCCGCCCACCCGGGCGACGTCGAGCCCGGCCGGATGGGTGCACCAGTCGGTGGCCCCCACCAGGGCCCCGGGCAGCGTCGCCGCGACGGCCTCGGTCAGCGACGGCACCAGGGAGACGATCCGCATCCGCCCGACCCTAGTGCTCCGCAGGGTTTTCGAGGTCGTCGACCAGCCACGGGAACGTCTCCCCGCCGGGCAGCGGCTTGCTGAACAGGTAGCCCTGGCCGTAGGGGCAGCCGATGTCGGCGAGGATGTCGCGCTGCTCCTGCGTCTCGATGCCCTCGGCGATGACCTCCAGGCCGAGCGTGTTGGCCAGCCGTACGATGCCCTCCACCAGCGCGCGCTGCTGGGCCGAAACGGCGATCTCGCCGACGAAGGACTTGTCCAGCTTCACCACGTCCAGCGACATCTGCCGCAGGTAGCTCAGCGACGAGTAGCCGGTGCCGAAGTCGTCGATGGCCACGCGTACGCCCGCCTCGCGCAGCTCGGCCAGGTCGGCCCAGACCTCCTCGTCCTCGTGCAGCAGCAGCGTCTCGACGATCTCCAGCATCATCCGGTGCGCGGGCAGGCCCGCCTCGTCCAGTTCGCGCAGCAGGTCGGCAACCACGCCGGGGGTGCGGAACTGACGCGCCGAGATGTTGATGCTGACGTACGGGCTCAGCCCGGCCCGGGTGGGCCATTGGGCGGCCGTGGCCAGCGCCTGGCGCACCACCTGCGTGCCGATCGGCACGATCAGCCCGGACTCCTCGGCCAGCCCGATGAACTCGCCGGGGGCCAGGGTGCCCCGGCTGGGATGTTCCCAGCGCACCAGCGCCTCGAAGCCGACCGTGCCGCCGCCGGTCAGCCCGACGACCGGCTGGAAGCGCAGGCTGAACTCCTCCTCGGCGACGGCCCGGTCCAGGTCCGCCTTCAGCTGGAGCCGTTCGACCAGCGCCTCGTGCAGGGCCGGCTGGTACCGCCGCCACTGCCCCTTGCCCTCGCCCTTGGCCGAGTACAGCGCCAGATCGGCGTGGCGCAGCAGCTCGTCGCCGTCGTGGGCGTGTTTGGTGGTGGCCACGCCGATGCTGGCCCCGGCGGGCACCCGCTGGTCGCCCACCGGCACGGGCACCGACAGCACCCGCACCACCCGTTCGGCCACCGCCTCGATCGCCCCGGTGCCGGTGGAGTCCTCGATCAGCGCCGCGAACTCGTCGCCGCCCAGGCGGGCGGCCGTGTCGTGCGGGCGCAGCACTCCTTTGAGGCGTTCGGCGACCGCGGTCAGCAACTCGTCCCCGACCGGGTGGCCCATGGTGTCGTTGACGTCCTTGAAGTCGTCGAGGTCGATGAAGAGCACCCCCGCGATGGACCCGTTGCGGCGGGCCCGGTCCACCGCGAGCGTCACCCGGTCGATGAACAGGGCGCGGTTGGCCAGCCCGGTCAGCGAGTCGTGGAACGCCCGGTGGGTCAGCTCCCGCTCCAGTCGCCGGCGCTGGGTCACGTCCCGCAGGGTGATCACCAGTCCGGCGACGGCGGGGTCCTCGCGCAGGTCCCGGCTGGAGACCTCGACCTGCAACCGCCGGTCCCCGAAGCCCCAGACGGTCCAGTCCGTGGTCTCGCCGCGCCGCTCCTGGCGGGCCCGCATGAGGAAGCCCGCGCTGCGCTCACGCTCCTCCGGGACGACGAGGTCGAGCAGGTGGTTGCCTTCGAGGGCCTCCCGGCCGAACATCGCCGCCGCGGACGGGCTGCAGTAGCGGATCTCGTCGTCACCGCCCACGATCATGATCACGTCCGTGGTGTTGTGCACCAGCGCCCGGAAGTAGGCCTCGCTGTCACGCCGGTTGACCTCGTCGTTCAGCATGATCCGGGACAGCGCCAGCGCCGCCTGCAGGGCGAGCACCTCCATGGTGCCCTGCAGCGTGTGCAGCACGTCCTCGTCGGCCGCGATCAGCAGCGTGCCGATGCTGTGCCCGCCCGAGGTGCCGTCGGCGGGCGCGAGCGGGCAGCTCAGCACGGTGTCGAAGCCCGCCAGCTCGTCGGCGTGCTCCGCGGGCAGCTCGCCGGTGCGGCACAGCACCGCGGGCCGGGGGCCGTCGAGCCGCGGCTCGGCGACCGGGGCCTGCTCGTTCTCCTCGACGGCCAGGATCACCCGGTGCTCGGCGTGGCTGGGCATCAGGTTGGTGGCGGTGTCGCGTACGACGTCGGAGACCTGGGCGATGTCGGTGGCCGCCACCATGCTCACGCCGGCCTCGCGCAGCAGGCGTTCGCGGGCCAGCGCCTGCCGGTGGATGCGCATGGCGTCCAGCAGCCGGATCAGCACCAGCACGAACATCGCGATGCAGAGCAGCGCGATGCCCTCGGCGTTGCGCACCGGCCCGCGCAGTGCCTGGAAGAGCAGCACCATCGGCGGGATGAACGAGGACAGCCCCAGCACCACCACGCGCCGGCCGCTGAGCTCAGCGGTCGGCGCGGGCCTCGGCTCGGTCAGCCAGATCATCGAGGGCAGCAGTGCGGCCAGCCCCCAGCCCCAGTAGAGCAGCATCCAGCCGACGTCGAGCGAACCGCCGATGTGCCAGAAGCCGTCGAGCCGGGCGAACAGGTGCAGGTTGTCGCTGACGAACATGCCGATGCCGCCCGCGGCCAGCAGCGCCACCGGCGCGCTCCAGCGCGCGACCAGCACGATCCGCACCACCATGGCCAGCAGCAGCAGGTCGGCCAGCGGATAGGCGACCGCGGCGATCTGGTCCAGTGCCGTCAATCCGGGCGTACGAAAACGCGGCTCGATGATGAACATCCAGGCGAGCAGGCCCAGGCCCAGGATCAGGGTCACCGCGTCGAGCACCCCGGCCCGGTCGCGCATCGCCCAGCCGGACCGGGCCAGACCCATCAGGCCCAGGCTCATCACGATGAACATCGCCAGGTAGATCATGTCGACTATGAGGGGCACGTCGTAGGGCGCCATGTAGTCGCTGTTGAGCACGGCGGAGAACAAGTCCCCGACGGCGAACAGCACCAGCGCCGCGGAGAGCAGGTACCACGGGCGAGGCCGGCGGGGCCGGTTGCGGCGCACGCCGTAGGCGATCGCGGCCGCCCCGCTCAGCCCGAGCGCGGCCCACAATCCCACCTGCCACGGCCTGATGACGTAATAAAACACGCCAAGCAGCACCATCCAGGCTGTGAAGAGCACTGAAACGGCGCGAGACGACACAATTCCCTCCGGATAACACTATTACGCAGCTGGTTCCCTGACGTGGCAACGCGAAAACCAACGATTCGGGCAAAGCGGCGCACGATCGTCGATCGTTTTGAGCGGCCCCCGCGAGACCGGGTACTCTGACCGCCTGCCCCCACGGCACCGAGGCTGTCTCACATAAAGATCTGCCGAAGCCACCGTCGCGCATCCCCGACGACGGCACGGCCGCCCGGTCCGCTGCTCCCCCAGCAGCGCCGCGGCACGCCGGTCCGTCCGCGCGGCAACGACGGAAGGAAGCACCTCCGTGACCCCCACCGCGCCCCGACCACGACGACGCGCCGCCCACCTCACGCTGCTGCTGGCCGCCGTGTTCCTGGTGGTGAGCGGGCTGGCGCCGGCGGCGCCCGCGTTCGCGGAGCCCAACGAGGGCAGCTCCCAGTCGCTCAAGCAGCTGCGCGAGAACCTGGAGGTCGCGGCCAAGGGCTACCTGGAGGCGCAGGCGGCGCTCGACGCGGCCGAGGCCTCGCAGAAGGCGCTGACGACCGAGCTGCTCTCGGCCGAGGCCGACCTGGAGCGGCTGCGGGTGTTCGTCGGCCAGTACGCGTCGGAGGCCTACAAGACCGGCCGGCTCGGCATGGTCAGCCTCATGGTCAACGGCACCGACCCGGGCTCCCTGCTGGCCAAGGCCAACGCCATGGACCGGATGACCCAGCGCGACGAGGCCCGCATGCGCGACTTCCGCACGCGCAAGCAGGAGGTCACCGCGAAGAAGGCCGCGATCGACATCCAGCTGAAGCTGCAGCAGGACGCGGTCAAGGAGATGGAGAAGCGCAAGAAGGCCGCCGACCAGGCCCTGCGCGCGGTCGACGGGCGCAGCTCCAGCGGCTACATCAACCCGAACTCCCCCCTGGCCAAGCCCGCCCCGCGCAACTCCGACGGATCCTGGCCCAGCGAGGGCTGCACGATCAAGGACCCGACCACCAGCGGCTGCATCACCCCGCGCACCCTGTGGGCGATGAACCAGGCCAAGGCCAACGGCTTCAAGCGCTACGTCTCCTGCCACCGCTCCGGCGGCGGCGGCGAGCATCCCAAGGGCCGGGCCTGCGACTTCGCGTCGGCCACCGGCGGCTTCACCAACTACTCCGCCAGCGGCGGCGACCGCACCTACGGCAACAACCTGGCCTCGTTCTTCATCAAGAACGCCAGCCGGCTCGGGGTCATGTACGTGATCTGGTACTGCAAGATCTGGATCAACGGCGCCTGGAAGACCTACGACTCGGCCGGCTCCAACTGCGGGGACAACCCCGCCGGGGACCATACGAACCACGTGCATCTGTCCATGCTGTGATCGGCGGACAGGGGGCGCTCTTCGAAAGAAGAGCGCCCCCTGTCGTATGTCCGGCGGCTTGTCGCGGATCGGTGGCGTAGCGGGCCGGCGAACGGGCACAGTGATGGCATGACGAACGTCGGAGATCCGCCGCAGTACTTCTGGTGCATCAAGCACAACCGGGTCGAGAGCGGCGACGGCAAGTGCGCGGCCAAGTTCCTGCTCGGGCCGTACCCCTCCCCCGCCGACGCCGAGCAGGCGCTGGCCAAGGTCAAGGAGCGCAACGAGGAGTGGGAGGAGGAGGACGCCCGCTGGCAGGGCGACCCCTCCTGAGGCGCTGATCAGCGCGGGACGGCCGCCGACTCGCGGAGCAGGATCGTCAGGTCGGCGGTGGCCGCGCGCTGCCGCCGGCCGGCGTGCTCCAGTTCGAAGGTCAGCCGCACCACGACCTCGGCGAAGCCCTTCGGCCGGGTGCGCGTCGACAGCAGGTCGGCGCCCATCCGCACCAGCGCGCCCACCGGCACCGGGGCCCGCAGCCGCAGGTTGTCCAGTCCCTGGTTGACGGTCATGTCCACGCCCTCGACCCGCCAGATCTCGGCCAGCAGGGTCGGCGTCAGCGACATGGTGAGGAAGCCGTGCGCGATGGTGCCGCCGTACGGCCCGGCCGCGGCCCGCTCGGGGTCGGTGTGGATCCACTGGTCGTCCCAGGTCGCCTCGGCGAACAGGTCCACCTGGCGCTGGGTGATCTCGTGCCAGGCGCTGTGTCCCAGGAAGCTGCCGACCACGTCGGCTAGGTCGCGCACATGCGTCACGGTCTCCGGCACGCCCGCGATCCTATGCGGACATCCGGCCTTTTGTGACCGGTGCAGGAGGCACAACCGGCCGATGCGCTGAGTCGGATGTCCGGGACGTGTGCGAAGCTGCGTCGAGCTCGTCGGCTCGCATCAGCGAGACGAGCGGCAATCCTTCCGACAGCGCGTTTCCCTCGCGCGTTCTTTTTGGAGGTCTTCGTGGCCTGGTTCATCGGCCAGTCGCTCCTCATGATCCTGACAGCGTTCCTGCTCGGCCTGCTGGTGGGCTGGCTGCTGTTCAGCAGGCGCGGCAAGTCCACCCCGGCGGAGCAGCCGGCCGAGGCCGCCGCGCCGTCCACCCCGGTCGTCGCGGAGACTCCCGCGCCGGTCGCCGCGGCCCCCGTGGCCGCCGAAGCCAAGGCCGAGAAGGCCAAGCCGGCCAAGAAGGCGTCGAAGAAGGCCGTGCCCGCCCCGGCCGCGCCCGCCGACGACGAGATCGAGGTGCAGCAGCGGCCCGTGTCGCTGGTCGCCCCGATCGCCAAGCCGGAGTCGGCCGCCGAGCCGGAGCCGGTCGCCGCCGAACCGGTCGTCCAGCCCACCCCGGAGCCCGTCGCCGTGGCGGCCGACGAGCCCGACGACGCCGTGGAGGCCGCGGTCGAGGCCGCCCAGGACAAGGCGTTCAAGGTCGAGGCGTCGACGCTCACCCCGATCGAGAACATGCTGGTCGCCGCGGGTGACAACCTGCAGCGCATCGAGGGCATCGGGCCCAAGATGGAGGCCGCGCTGACGGCCGCCGGCATGGGCACGTACGCCGCGGTCGCCGCCGCCGACAACGCCGCCCTGCGCAAGGCCATCGAGGACGGCGGGCTCAGCTTCGCGCCCGCCCTGCTCACCTGGGCGCAGCAGGCCCAGCTGCTCGCCGACGGGGACGAGGAGGGTCTGGCCGACCTGCAGCGCCGCCTCGTCGCCGGCCGCGACACGGGACGGGAATGAGCATGGCGGACAACGCTCGCAGGTTCCACCCGGTGGTCGGGCTGGCGGTCGCGGTGCTCGGCCTGGCCGGCATCGTCACCGCGCAGCACCTGCCCATCCGCGAGACCGTCCAGGACGACCTCACGACCCGCTCCGAGCAGGCGCTGGCCGCCGCGGGGCTGTCCGCTGTGGAGGTCGACTTCATCGGACGCGACGGCACGCTGAAGGCCGCTTCGGCCGCCGAGGCCGATCAGGCGCTGGCGATCGTGCGCAGGCTGGAGGGCGTACGCGTCGCCGTGGCCGAGGTGCCCGCGGTGGCCGCACCGGCCCCGTCGCCGTCCCCGACCGCCACGGTGACCCCGCCGACGGTGGTGTTCACGCTGTCCGGCGGGCGGGCCACGCTCACCGGCACGGTGCCCACCGAGGCTGCCCGCAAGCGGCTGTTCGAGGCGGCCACCTTCCTGGCCGGCACCGGCCCGGTGGACGACCAGCTGAAGATCGACCCGAGCGTGACCGACGCCGGTCTCGACGGCGCGGCGAACGTGATCTCCGCCTACGGCCAGGGCGCCAAGGACGTGTCGGTCGAACTGCGTGGCGGCAACCTGTCGCTGACGGGCACGCTGGCCTCGCAGGCGGCCAAGGACGCCGTGGCCACCGCCGCGGCCCAGTCGGGCTCGGTCGTGGTCGATCGCACCGAGGTGGCGAAGGTCCAGCAGGAGCTGGTCAAGCTGCCCGCGGTCACCTTCCTCGACAACAGCACCACGCTCACCCCGGCCGGGCGGGCGGCGCTCGGCCAGGCGGCCCGCATCCTCACCGCCAACCCGCAGGTCAAGGTGCGGATCGAGGGTCACACGGACAGCAACGGCACGGCCGCGGACAACCTGACGCTGAGCCGGGCCCGCGCCAAGACGGTGCTGGACTACCTGGTCAAGCAGGGTGTCGCGGCCGACCGGCTGACCGCCCAGGGCTACGGCGAGAGCCGTCCCGCCCGCCCCAACACCAGCGAGGCCGGCCAGGCGGTCAACCGCCGCGTGGAGTTCATCGTCCTGCCCTGACCAGGGCAGGACGCAAGAAAGGAAGGGCACCTTCTACAACGCGGAGCGTTGTGAAGGTGCCCTTCCTTTCTCTCATTCGGCGCCGGTGTAGCGGAGGCGGTAGATCTTGGCGGCGGGGGTGTCGGGCGACGCGGTGTCGGCGTCGGGGTAGAGGGCCGTGAAGTAGAGGCCGTCGGGGCCCGCGGCGAGGCCGACGACGCTGGCCTTGCCGGTGCCGTTGTACTCCAGCAGGGTCTTCGGCTTGCCGACCTTGTTGCCGTCGAAGGTGAACTCGACGATGCGCTTGCCGTTGTCCTGCGGGCCGCTGGCGAAGGTCGGGCCGCTCTCCGCGACGAACATGTGCCCGTGCTTGCTCTTCGGGAAGCCCGAGCCGTGGTGCACGTCGGGGTCGATGAAGGCGATCGAGGTCGGCGCCGTCGAGGGCGACCAGATGTAGAGCTTCGGCTTGAGCATGCTGTCGCGGGTGCCGTCCCAGCCGTAGTCGACGCCCTTGTCCACCCGGGACAGCCGGTCGATCGCGGTGCCGTTCTCGACCTGGTAGTAGCTGCCGTCGGCCCGCCACGCCCCGCCGAAAGGATTACGGAAGCCGGAGGCGTAGACGTAGTCGCGGGCGGTGATGCCGTCCTCGGCGTCGTAGAACGGGTTGTCGGCCGGCGCGCTGCCGTCCAGGTTCACCCGCAGGATCTTCCCGCGGAACGAGTTCAGGTCCTTGGCCGTGTACGCCAGCATGGCGTCGCCCATGTGCACGTAGAGCTTGCCGTCCGGGCCGATGGTGAGCTGCGAGATCTGGTGCGCGGCCGACTGCGGCTCGGCGGGCATGTCCAGCAGCGTCGTCTGCTTCGCCGCCGTGAGCCCGCCGTCCTTGCTGGAGAAGCGCACCACCTTCGGGTAGTGCACGCCGCCGCGCTCGTAGAGCACCGACGCCAGCACGTCGCCGTTGGCCGGGTCGACGGTGATGCCGGTGACGCCCTTCTCGCCGGTGCCGGGGAAGGTGCCCCGCGGGTCGAAGTTGAGCAGGTTCTTCGCGTAGACACCCGTGCTCAGGTCGCCCTTGACCACCTTGATCTGGCCGTACAGCTCGGTCACGTAGAACATCGGCTGGTCCGGGTCGCCGGTGTGCCCCGGCACCATCGCCAGGTGCACGGGCAGCTGGAAGCCGCCGGCCACCTCCTCGACCCGGTAGCCGTCCTGGCGTACGTGCCAGGTGCCGGCCCCGGCCAGCGGGGCGCGCTGCGGCAGGGTCCGGAACGCGCGGTAGCCCCACGGGCTCCAGCGCTCCTCCTTGTCCTTGGTGTCGTCGCGGTAGCGCACCCGCAGGTCGTACTCACGGTCGGGGGCCAGGTCGCGGCGGGCGGCGAACGAGTTCTCGAACTCGCCGTCGCCGAGGTGGGCGTGGACCAGCTGCGGGCCGTCCACGCAGGGCGAGTGCCAGACCCGCTCGGCGGGCTCGACGGACCAGAGCTCCCACTCGGTGCAGACGTGCTTGACCTTCTTGCCGTTCTTGCGGGCCGGCATCGGCGCGCTCTCCATGTGCACGTCGGCACCGCTGACCAGGTGCCCGTCGGCGCGCGGCTCGGTGACGGCGGGCGCGCCGGGCAGCGCCGCCCCGAGCGTGCGCACCGGCCGGGCGGGCTGCGCGGGAGCGCCGCTGCTGTACGCCTGCCGGAAGGAGAGGTAACCGATGCCGCCCAGCACGACGGCCACCACGGTGGCGGTGATCAGAAAACGTCTGTTCTTCATCTCTTCCCCACATCGCGGACAAGTCGGCGAATCCGGGCAAGAGTACCGGCGCGACGCCGGGCGGCAGGTGTTACACGCCCGAGGTCGCGCCGGTTGGCAGTGAGCTCACAGCGGCGGCCGGACGGTCACCACTGGTACATGTCGCCGTTCTCGTCGAGCATGAACCAGGCGCCGTCCATGCCCTGCCCGTTGGCGTCGCCCGGCCGGTCGGTGCCGAACCGGTAGAGCGGCAGGTCGCGATAGGTGGTCTGCATGGTCCCGTCGGGCCGGACGTGGGTGGACAGCAGGAAGCCGTCGACGCCCTCCCCGTTGACCGCGTCGCCGATCATCGGCGGCCAGGTCACCGCGCACTTGTCCAGGCAGGCGCTCTTGCCCTTGGCGTCGCGGAGGAAGACGTAGAGCGTGCGGCCCTCCTGATCGACCAGAGCCTTGCGGCCGCCCACGTTGGCGATCCGCACCGCGGCCCGGGCGGCCGACGGGGAGGCGGCCACCGGAGCGGCGACCGCGCCCGTGGCCTTCGCGTCCCCGGCGGACGGGGTGGCGCTGGAGGCACAGGCCCCGAGAGCGCCCGCGGTGATCACGGCGGCGAGCAGAGCGAACCGGCGTACGAACATTGATGCCACCCCGTCAGCGGATCCGACATTGTCACAAAGCGTAATGACCGGGTGACTTTCCATCGGCGAAACGCGCCAGAACACGCCCATCCGGAGGATATGAATCCAATTCGGATATAACTAAGTTGAACCTGCAACGACAACCGACAAACCCTGTCGAGGGCTGAACGTGTCGTTGTGTGACACCTATGTGTCCATCCGGTGGACGTTTCGGGGGTTGTGGTGAAGGTTGTTGCCCGTAACTCTCATGGGAGTCCCACCGAACAGTCGAGAGGCACAGGCGATGGCAGTCACCGGCGGCGGAGCACCGCCGTGGGCACCTCAATACGTCGAGGAAGCCGATGTTCCGATGGCCACGGCACGGCGCCGTCCCCGTCGTTCCATCGGCTTCCGCCTGCTGCTGCCCATCGCCGTGGCCACGATCGGCATCGGCGTGCTGGGCTGGGTGCAGACGTCGTCGGCCCTGGACGCCGCACGTGAGGCCGAGTCCTCCGGCGCGGTGGCCCAGGCGCTGACCGCCACGGTCAAGCTGAACCACCAGCTCGAACAGGAGCTCTCGGAGACCGAGGCGCTGCTGCAGCGCGGCGGCAAGGCGGGCGAGCTGCTGCTCACCGCGCAGCGGCGGCGCACCGACGAGGCGGTGGCCCGCTACCGGGCCACGGTGCCCGTCGCCACGCAAGTCGCGCCGGAGATCCGCGAGCTGGTCGACCAGGCCGACGCCGCGCTGGCCGAGCTGCCCCGGCTGCGTGAGCTGGCCCAGTTCCCGCCCGAGGGCCAGCCGGCGGTGAAGACCTCCCCGGAGGCCGTCTACGACGAGCTGACCCACAGCATGTTCGCGGTCGGCGAGGCGCTGGCCGCCGCGCCCGGTGACGCCCGGCTCAGCGCACTGACCGAGACGGTCGCGGCGCTGAACGCGGTCGAGCACCACTCCGCCGAGCAGCGCGGTCTGCTGCGCACCGTCTTCGCCCGGGGCCGGTTCGAGCACGGCGAGCTGGCCGAGCTCGGCGAGCTGCACGGCGCCGAGACCGAACGGATCGCGCAGTTCGAACGGGTGGCCGGTCCACAGCTGACGGCCCGCTACCGCGAGGTCGTCCGCGGTGCCGACGTGGACAAGGCCCGCGCGCTGCTCGCGGGAGCGCTCACCGCAGACAGCACCCCCGTCGGCCTGGACGTCGACCCGGACGCGTGGTTCATCGCCAAGTCCAACGCACTGCGCCGGCTCTACCTGTTCGAGCTGGAGGTCATCGACTCGCTGGAGGCCGAGGCCGCCCGGCAGCACGCCGCGGCCGAGCAGGACGCACTGGCCAGTGGCGGCGCGTCGGCCCTGGTCATCGGAGTCTCGCTGGGTGTGGCGGTGCTGCTGTCCGTACGCACCAGCCGTGGCCTGCGCCGGTTGAGCCGGTCCGCGATGGACATCGCCAGCGGCGAGCTGCCCGCCGCGATCGCCGAGGTCTCCTCCGCGCCCGGCGTCGACACGGTGCGCCGCCTGGTGCGTGCCTCCAACGAGCAGGCGGAGAAGGCGCTGGCCGGCCCCAACGACGAGATCGGCGAGGTCGGCGCGGCGCTGGCCAACCTGCACCAGCAGGCGCTGCGCCTGGCCGCCGACCAGGCCATGCTGCGCCACGACATCTCGCAGATGTTCGTGAACCTGTCCCGCCGCGGCCAGACCCTGGTGCAGCGCCAGCTGCACCTGATCGACGAGTTCGAGCGCAGCGAGACCGACCCGCAGTCGCTGGCCAAGCTGTTCGCACTGGACCACCTCGCCGCCCGCATGCGCCGCAACGAGGAGAACCTGCTCGTGCTGGCCGGTGGCGAGCCAGGCCGCCGCTTCGTCAACGCCGAGCTGCTGGTCGACGTCGTGCACGCGGCCGCCGCGGAGATCGACCAGTACGCCCGGGTGGAGACCAACTCGATCGCGGACCTGTGCGTCGTGGCGCATGCCGTCGGCGACGTCGTGCACCTGCTGGCCGAGTTGTTGGAGAACGCGACCGACTTCTCCCCGCCGAACAGCCGCGTGCTGGTCACCACCCGGCGCGGTGTGGACGGTCTCACCATCAACATCTTCGACGCCGGCATCGGCATGCCGCCCGGGCAGCTCCAGGAGATCAACGAGCGGCTGATCCGGCCGTCCATGCTGACCAGCGAACTGGCCCGCACCATGGGCCTGCTGGTGGTCGCCCGGATCGCCGCCCGCCGCGGGATCACGGTGCAACTGCGCAGCAGCCCCGGTGGAGGTACCGTGGCGCTGGTGCTGCTGCCGACCGCTCTGCTCGCCCCGTCGCACAGCGCGGTGAGCAGGCTGACGGTCCCGTCCAACGGCTCCCTGCCCGACGGCGAGACCCTGCGCACCCGGCGGCCCGGCGCCCGCCCGGCCGGCGCCCCGGCGTCCGCACTACCGCCCATCCCCGCACCACCGTCGGTGCCCGTCCAGCCGTCCACCCCCCAGCCGTCCACCGTCCCACCTCCTGCCGCCCCGTCCCCCGCTGTCCAGTCCCCCACCCCGTCCACGTCCGTCGCGCCCGCCGCCTTCGCGGTGGCCGCCGACGCGCCGACCCAGGTGATCCCTGAGGTCCGGCAGGCACCCGACCGTCCCCGACTCCTGCCCTCCGGCCTGCCCCAGCGCCGCCCCGGCAACCTCTCGACGCCAGGCGACGCAGCCACCACCCCCTCCCGGACCGACAGCTCCGGACTGCTGGACCCCGAAGCGGTCCGCGCCCGGCTGTCCGGTCTGGCCGGCGGTATCGCGGCCGCTCACCGCGAACTGGCTCGTGAGCAGCGCCTGTCAGCCCCGCCAGCAACGAAGGAAAGCACTCGATGACTCAGAACCCCGCGCAGCTCGCCGGCGCCGACGAGGTCGGCGGCCTCGACTGGCTGCTGACCTCCTTCGCCCAACGGATCGCCGACGTCACCTACGTGCTGGCGGTCTCTGTGGACGGCCTGACGATCGCCCACTCGGACGGGCTTCGTCAGGATCTGTCGGACCAGCTCTCTGCCATCACGAGCGGGATGGCCAGCCTCACCATCGGCGCGGCGCGCTGCCTGAGCAGCGGCCAGGTGCGCCAGACCGTGGTGGACATGGACGAGGGCGTGCTCCTGATCATGGCGGTCCGCGACCGCGCGTTCCTCGCCGTGGTGGCCGCGCCCGGCTGCGACCTCGGCCAGATCGGTTACGAGACGGCGCTGCTGGCACACCGGGTCGCGTACGCTCTGGAGCCGGAGGCGCGGGTGGACGGCCAGTGGTGAGGCGCCGCCGGCTGGCCCTGCTGCTCTGCGTACTGCTCTGGCCGGCGCTCGCCGCCTGCTCGGCGGACGCCGAAGAGGCCGCACCGGCCTGGCACGGCGGCACCCTGACCATCGGCACCGGCCCCACCAACGGGGTGTTCAACCAGGTGGGTGGCGGTTACGCCGATCTGATCAACCGCCACCTGCCCGGCTACGAGGCGCTCGCCCCGCCGACCAACGGCGCGGGCGAGAACCTGCAGCGGCTGGCCATCGACGACGTGCAGATCGCGTTCACCTTCGCCGACGTGGCCGCGGACGCCGCCGCGGGCAAGGGCCTGTTCGAGGGCAAGCCGGTGCAGTTCCGGGCGCTGGCCCGGATCTTCAACGGCCAGACCCACCTCGTGGTGCGCCGCAACGCGGGGATCAAGTCGATCACCGACCTGCGCGGCAAGAAGGTCGGCACCGGCCCGCAGAACTCCGGCAGCGAGGAGGTTGCCGTCCGGCTGCTGACCGTCGCCGGGCTGGACCTCAAGCGCGACATCACCCAGGTGTCGGCGTCGCTGTCGCAGATGACGTCCTCGATGCGGTCCGGCGACCTGGACGCCATGTTCTACTCGGCCGGCCTGCCCACGACCGGCATCCAGGGCCTGTTCGACCAGTCCCCGGGCGTGTTCACCCTGGTCCCGCTCGACAAGCTGGGCCAGGCCATCAGCAAGGCCCATCCCGACATCTACGCCCCCGGCAGCATCCCGAAGGGCATGTACGGCCTGGCCGCCGAGGTGGACACGATCGCGGTGCCGAATCTGATCGTGGTGCCGGTCGACATGCCCGACGACGTCGCCTACCGCCTCACCCAGCTGCTCTTCGACCACCAGTCGGAGCTGGCCGCGGTGCACCCGGAGGGCGGCAACTTCAGCCGGGACATCGCACCGCTGGTGTCGCCGTTGGAGCTGCACCCCGGGGCGCGGCGATTCTACGGAGTGTCCTGAGCCGCCGGAACGGATTCGCAGGACCGGCCCACCTCCGGACGGCCCCGGCGTAACGTCGGAGCCGTCCGGAGGTGTGTGATGCCGTTCTTCGCTGCCATCTGGTTCACCGTCGTCGTCGGCTGGCTGATCCACGTCGCCGTGGACAAGCACCCCGACCGTAAGACCAAACACCGGGTCGTCGAACTCGCCCTGCTCTGGATCATGGTGGTCGGGGCCGGGATCTGGGGCATCCTCGGCGGACTCAGCCACATCGGCCCGACGTCCGGCGACACCGCCGAGCAGATCGGCTACACGCAGTCGATGTTCCAGTGGGAGGTCGGCTGGGGCGACATCGCGGTGGCCGTACTGGCGATCGGCTGCGCCTGGCGGCGGCTGCGCGGCACCTGGCTCACCGCCGCGGTGACCGCGCTGGCCATCTCCTTCTGGGGCGACGCCTGGGGCCACTTCAACCAGTGGGTCTTCCACGACAACCACGCGCCCGCCAACGTCTGGGCGCTGCCGTCGGACATCCTGATGCCCCTGCTCGCCATCATCCTGCTGGTCATGTACCGCCGCGGCGCCCCGGCCCAGTCCTTTGAACAGGCCGCGGCCGTGACCACTCGCCCCTGACGGGCCGCACCCGACCGCCGCCGCACCCGGCCCGTGCGGCCAAGCGGGGCGGGTCGCACACCAAGGTCATTCGACTTGCCAGGCACATGGGCGAATACGGCCTCAAGATACGCGAAGGTGCCTGGCAAGTCGGACGATCAAGGACCCCCGCAGGCCGTCAGGTCTGGCCGGGGGCCTCGATGACGTACGGGATGAGGGCGACCGGGAGGTCGGCGGAGCCGGGGCCGCCCGCGGCCGCCCAGGAGGCGACGTACTCCACCGTCGCCTCGTCGAGGACGCCGCCCAGCCACACCGGACGGCCGCCGTCGCGGCGACCGGACGGGCGCGGATGCACGACCATCACGTTCGAGTGCTCGCAGACGTCCAGGCACTGTGCGATGCGCACCCGTACGCCCGCCTTCTCCAGCTGCCGCAGCTGGCCTTCGTGATCGGTGTCCGGGTGCTTGGCGGTGCCGCAACAGCAGTCACGGCACACCGTCACCCTGGCCTTCACGCGGCCGCCCGCACGGCGGCGGTGTTCGCGACCGCGCCGGCCCGCAGCCCGGCCAGCCCGAATCCGACGCCGATCCCGGCCCACAGCACCACCGAGGCCAGCAGCGACAGCAACCGGAACGACCACAGCAGATCAGCCGGCGTGCTGATCGGATCACCCGACGACGGCAGCGCGAACAGCAGGGCGAGCCCCAGCAGCACCACCCCCACCGGCGCCAGCTGACGCAGCGGCAGCGCCGCCCCGCGCTCGGCGAGCCGGCCTGCCAGCAGACGGGCCGCGCTGACCGTGGCCAGCCCGATCGCGATCGCGGCCAGCCAGGTCACCGTGCGCGCCTGCTGCGTCGCCTCGCTGCCCACCCCTGGCGGGTTGGTCGGGTAGCGCAGGAACGGCAGGAACGCCACGCCCAGGAAACCGGCCCCGGCCAGGCGCAGTGCCCGGCCCCACGGGTCGGCCCCCGGGTCACGGCGGTGCAGCACGGCGTACACCAGGCCGAACAGCAGACCGATCGCCATCCCGGCCAGGATCACCGAGACCAGCATGCCGACGTGCTGCGTATCGCGGCTGAACAGCTCCGCGCCGTGGCCTTCACCGGCGTTCGCGTGTTCGAGGGCGATCGCCCGGTCGATGACCGGCTCGGCGAGCACCAGGGACACCACGGCGGAGAGGGCACCGGCGCACGCGCCGGCCAGCCCGCCCCGCCCCATCAGCGAGAGCAGGGACATGTCCGCCCCGCTCAGTGGCAGTTGGCGGCGAACAGGTGCCGCCCGTCGTGGGACAGCTCGTGCAGATAGTTGGCGCTACGGGAGAGTTCCCCGTACACCGGGGACAGCAGCGCGCCCTGGTCCAGGAACACCGCGTAGAGGATGAACAGCGCCACCGCGACGAGCACCCCGGCGATGACCTGATCCCGCAGCCGCCCCGCGATTGCGGCCGTCTCCTGCGACGGCACCGCGGGCGTCGACAACGCACCCATGACAAATACCTCCTCCTCGGGGTTCACCGCCCCGAACTGGACAACGACGGGTCAGTGTCCTGACTCCCGGGTGGATGGAACTTCGTCGCGCTTGCCGCGCCTTCCAGCCGCTGCGGCGGCCGTGGCTCGTGCGGGGCGCTCCCCGGTCACAGTGGCGGGACCGTCCCGGATTCTCACCGGGTTCCTGCGCACCGTCGTCTGATGTGAACTTGTTGCCCTCACCATGCCAGCAACGCTCGCCGGCCGTCAAACCTCCTCAGGGGTGACGTCGGTGAATATCCGCATGAAGCGGTGCGTGATCGTGGCTGTGCGGGTGATCGTGACCGTGGCTGTGCCCCGGGTCACCCGGGTGGTGGTGCGGGGTCTGCGGCAGCCCGACCCGGTCCTCGAAGCCCGGCAGGCTGATCCGGTACACACAGGAGTCGCAGTTCATCCGGATGTCGCCGGCCAGGGCCTCGCCGTAGCGTTCGATCACCAGGTCGGCCAGGGCGTCGGTGTCGCCGAGCACGCCCGCGCTCCGCACGTGCACGTCGGGGCGGCCCGTGGCCCAGGCCGTGGCCTGCCCCGCCACCCGGCGCGGCAGCACCCCGGTGAAGAGGAAGTACGGCAGCACCACGATCCGGCGCGCACCCAGCGCCGCACAGCGGTCCAGGCCCGCGGGCACGCCGGGGGCCGCGAGCGAGATGAAGGCGTACTCCACCCCGGCCACCCCGGTCGTCTCGGCCAGCAGCCGGGCCGCCCGCGCGACCTCGGCGTTCGCGTCGGGGTCCGTGGATCCCCGGCCGACCAGCAGCACCGTGCTGTCCTGATCGGCTCCCGCCTGGTCCAGCCGCTCCCGCAGCAGGGCGAGCACCGCGGGGTGCGCGCCGAGCGGGCGGCCGTACGCCACCACCAGGCCGGGATGCCGCAACTGCTCGCGGGCCAGTGCCGCGGGGATGTCGCCCTTCGCGTGCCCCGCCGCGACCAGCATCAGCGGTACGGCCGCCAGCCGGCGGTGCCCACCCGCGACGAGGTCCGCCACCGCCTCGCCCAGCGGGGGCGGGGACAGCTCGATGAAGCCGCCGCCGACGGTCACGCCGCGCGGGGCGAGGCGTTTGCCGACCCGTTCGGCGAACGCGCGGAACTGCTCGGCGCCGTCCGCGTCGGACGTGCCGTGCCCGGCGATGAGCAGCGCGGGCGGGGTGGTGGTCACAGTCTCTCCTCCAGGGGTAGGGGGTCGCCGTAGAGCAGGGCGTTCACGGCTGCCGCGGCGACGGCCGAGCCGCCCCGAGCGCTCAGATTGGACAGCTGGGGCAGCCCGGACAGCCGCAGCGCGGCCTTCGACTCGGCCGCGCCCACGTAGCCCACGGGCAGGCCGACCACCAGCGCTGGGGCGACCTGCCCGGCCGCGGCCAGCCGCAGCAGCTCGAACAGCGCGGTCGGGGCGTTGCCGACGGCCCATACCGCGCCCGTGGGGTGTTCGGCCGCGGCCAGCCGCACCGCCGCCGCCGAGCGGGTGACGCCCTCGGCCGCGGCCAGTTCCGCCGCCAGCGCCGAGCCGACCAGGCAGCGCGTCGGGTAGCGGGTGATCCCCGCGCCGACCATGGTCACGTCCACGACCAGCGGCGCGCCCGCCGCCAGCGCCGCCGCCCCGGCGGCCAGCGCCGGCTCGTCCAGCACCAGATCGCCGACCCAGCCCGGATCGGCGGTGGTGTGCACGATGCGCTCGGCCACGTCCCGGCTGTGCCTGGGCAGCCCGGAGGTGTCCACGGCCGCCCGCAGGATGCGGTAGGACTCCGCCTCGATCGGGTGCACCGTCCTGGCCACGGTCGTCATCGCGCCTCCCGCTCGACCAGGGTCACCGCGTCGACCGGGCACACCTCGACACACTCGCCGCAGCCGGTGCACAGGTCGGGCCGGGCGTGAAGCCGGGCCGGGCCCGTCCCGCCGATCGGCCGGATCGCGTGCGTCGGGCAGGTCAGCAGGCACGCGCCGCACCCCTGGCAGCCGTCGAAGCGCACCGGACTCACCGCGCCATCCACGCGTACCCCCGCGGGGTGACCATGCGCCCGGCGACCGTACGGGTCGTGCTGGCCCCGACGATCACCACCGTGTTCATGTCCACCTCGGCCGGATCGATCGTGTCGAGGGTGGTCAGCGCGATCCGCTCACCGGGCCGGGACGCGTCGCGGACCAGCCCGATCGGCGTGTCCGGCGGCCGGTGCGCGCCCAGGATCGCCAGCGCCGCCGGCAGCTGCCGGGTGCGCCGCGCGCTGCGCGGGTTGTACAGGCAGACCACGAGGTCCGCCTGGGCCGCCGCTGCCAGCCGCCGCTCGATCATCTCCCACGGGGTGTGCAGGTCCGACAGCGACAGGTACACGTGGTCGTGCCCCAGCGGCGCGCCCAGCAGCGACGACGCGGCCAGCGCCGCGGTCACCCCCGGCACCGCGGTCACCTCGATGTCGTCCCCGGCGAACTCCAGCGCCGGCGACGCCATCGCGTACACGCCCGCGTCGCCGGAGCCGATCAGCGCCACCGCGTGCCCCTGCCGCGCCAGCTCGACCGCCGAACGGGCGCGCTCCTCCTCCGCACCGAGTCCCGAGTCGACGATCCGGGTGCCGGGGCGCAGCAGGTGCCGGACCTGGTCCACGTACTGGTCGAGGCCGACGACGATCGAGGACGCGCGCAGCTGCGCCGTCGCCCGGGGGGTGCGCAGGTCCGCCGCGCCGGGGCCGAGGCCGATCACCGCGAGCCGGCCCATCGGCACCAGCCGGGCGACCGCCACGGTCGCCATCGCCGACGCCGTCTTGCCCGCCACCAGCGCCGCCCCCCGGCCCCGGGCACCGGCGGCCAGCAGCGCCGCCGCCTCGGCCACGCTCGGCGTGCCGACAGCGGCCCGGACCACCTCGGACGGATTCGGCACGGCCACCTGCGCCAGCGCCGCCGCGGGGAAGGTCACCAGCGGCAGACCCCGGCCTGCCGCATAGGCCACCAACCCGGCCTCGTCGGCCTTCACGTCGGCGGTCGCCGCCGCGCACACCGACTCCGCCGCGAGCCCCGCGTCCGCGAGCACCCGCGCTACCAGCTCGGCGATCTCCTCGGCGGACACGCCCCGGCTCGCCCCGATCCCGAGCACCAGCGACGGCGGACGCAGCACCAGCACCGACCGGTCCCCGGCGTGCGCCACCCGGCGGTCGGTGATCAGCACCGTCCGCGTCGCGCCGGGGTGGTCACCGAGGTTCGCGGGCAGCGCCGGCAGCGGCCAGACCTGATCGGACCGCAGGTGCACGGGCTCCCCGTCGAGCAGCGCCCGCGACACCGGCGCGACGGCGTCCGGGTCCGCGACGGCGAACCCTAGGGTGTCCAGGCCCGGCAGCCCGGCGGCGTCAGTGCCGGTGGTCACCACAGCCGACGCCCCCAGCACCTCGGACACGCGCGCGGCCAGCGCATTCGCCCCGCCGCCATGCCCTCCGAGCAGCGCCACGGCCCACCGCCCCGCCTCGTCCACACACACCACACCCGGCTGCGTGTGCTTGCCGTCCGAGCCGGTGGTGAGGAGGGGGGCGAGCAGGCGCACGGTGGCGCCGGTGGCGAGGAAGGCGACGATGGCGTCGGAGCCGGACCAGGCTTGGGTGAGCTGGTCGCGGACGGTTCCCTCGTGGACGGTGCACTCGCCCGGCCACGCGGCGGCCAGCCGCGTCGCGGCATGGCGGCCGGCGGCGGTGGCCCAGATCAGGCCGATGGTCATGGCAACTCCCCGGAGACGACGAAGACGGGATTGGTCGCGGCGAGCCGGTGACTGCCGCCGGGCAGCGGGCTCAGGCGCGAGGCCTGCAGCTGTACGCCCTCCGTCCGGTACCCGGCGTCGCCCAGCACGCCCAGCGCCGGGCCGACGCGTTCGAGCCCGGCCAGCGCGGTCACGATCCGGGCCGGCCGCCGCGCGACGCACGCCGCGAGCACGGGTGGGCCACCGCCGCCGACGAAGACCGCATCGGGCTGGGGCAGCCCGGCCAGGCAGTCCGGCGCGTCGCCCGCGACGAGGCGTGCGCCGAGACCGGCCGTGTTGGCGGTGATCAGCGGCAGGGCCGCCGGGTCGCGTTCGACGGCGAGCACCGCCGCGCCGAACCGGGCGCACTCGGCGGCGACCGAGCCGGACCCGGCTCCCACGTCCCAGACCAGGTCACCGAGGCGCGGGCCGAGCCGGGCGAGCACGTACGCACGTACCTCCGCCTTGGTGATCATCGAGTCGCGGTGGGCGTAGGCGGCCTCGGGCAGCGCCCACCCGGCGGGCCCGGGGCCTGCCCCGGCGATCCAGCCGGGCCGCGGATCGCGCCGCGGCCGGTCCGGGTCCAGCACGAGCACGACGTTCGGGTCGGCCCAGCTCTCCGCAGCCGCGTCCGCCGCCTCGACGGTGACCAGCCGCTCCTGCGCGGTACCCAGCCGCTCCGCCACCACCAGCGTGCGCGCCCACCCGGCCAGGGCCGCTCCCAGCTCGGCCGGGCCGCTGCCGGGCGCGGTCAGCACCGCCACCTTCGGGTACGCCCGGCAGACGTTGACCGCCCGCCGCAGCCCACCCGCGGGTGATGATCCGTTTTTGTGGACGCCCGCTGCCCCTATAGGGGCGTCCAGCGTCCACAAAAACGGATCATCGCGCAGCGCGGAGGCGGCAGCGGCACCGTCGCGGCCGTGCGCCGACACGACGAGCGCGTCGTCCCAGGGCAGGCCCGCACGGGCGAAGGCGGCCGCGACGCTGGACACCGCCGGGATCACGACCGGCTCGACCCCGGCCCGGCGCAGCGCCGCGACGATGCCGAAGAACCCCGGATCGCCACTGGCCAGCACCACCGCCTCGCCGTCATGCGCCGCCACCCGCGCCACCACCGGCGCGACCGGCCCCATGACCAGGCACTCCGCAGCGACATCCAGCCCGGACAGATGCCGCGCGCCCCCGGCGACCAGCGTCGCCCGCGCCAGCGCCGCACCGGCGGCCGCGCTCAGCCCACCGCCGTCGTGACCCACCACCGTCACCCGCCGCATGCGACCGACCCCGGTATCTGCTCGGCGGCCGCCGGCCGGCGAACACCGCCCACCCGAGCGGCGTGCCCGGCCGGCCGCAGCCCACCCGTCATCCAGCGCATGTGACCCACTCCGGCCTGGTCGCCGCCACGACCGTCTTGCCCGTGAAGTCCACCATCGCGACGTCGGCCCGCAACGCGCCCTTGCCGAACCGCACCAGCACGTCACGCACCCGCCCGCACAACACGTCGCCCGCCGCGCGCAGCAGCCCCGCCGCCTCCCACAGCTCGTACGCATGCCGCGCCGTGTTCGCCCCGTCGACCTGCTCGGCCAGCTCCGCCGACCCGCCCACCGCCGTCGTGACCTGCCCCAGCAGCACGGTGTCCACCGCCGACCGGGTGTAGTGCGTCATCAGCACTCCGGCGGCGAGTTTGGTCAGCTTGCCGGCCATGCCGACGAACACCACCCCGGTCATGCCCCGGTCCGCCGCCGTCCGCAGCGCGGCCCCGGTGAAGTCGCCGACCTCGACGAAGCACACCTCGGGCAGGTCCGGCAGCAGCGCCATCGCGCCCGCCTCGGTGCGCCCGCCGGTGCACAGCACGATCGTCTGCTCGCCCTGCGCGGCGGCGACCTGCACGGCCTGCATCACGCTGGCCCGCCAGGAGGCGGTGGAGAACGGCCGCACGATGCCCGTGGTGCCCAGGATCGAGATGCCGCCGAGGATGCCCAGCCGCCGGTTGGTCGTCTTGCGGGCCATCCGCTCACCGTCCGGCACGGAGATCACGACCTCGACCCCGCGTCCCCCGGCGGCCTCCGCCACCGCCTGGGTGATCATCTGACGGGGCACCGGGTTGATCGCCGGGCCGCCCACGTCCAGCCCCAGACCCGGCCTGGTCACCGTGCCGACGCCGTCCCCGCCGCGCAGGGCCACACCCGCGCCCTCCTGCCACCGCACGGTCGCCGTCAGCCGCGCTCCGTGCGTCACGTCCGGGTCGTCACCGGCGTCCTTCACCACGACGGCACGGGCCGCGTCACCGTCCAGCACCGACTCCGCCACCGCGAACGTGACCCGCCGCCCCGAGGGCAGGGCCACCTCGACCCACCTCGGGGGAACGCCGCCGACCAGCAATTCCGTGGCCGCCTTCGCCGCCGCGGACGCGCAGGTCCCCGTCGTCCACCCGGTCCGCAGCGCCTTCGGGCGATCTTTCGCGGTCCGGGGAAGATCGGGTTCCCGCAGCTCCGGCACATCCGTTCCCGTCACGGCGGCCACGCCGCGGCTCCGGCCACGAGAAGCCGGCCGTGCACCGGCCGACTTCCTCGGCAGCTCTACCCCGTGCCGCTTCGTCGCGGCCGGAACGCCGGACGCATCCGGGGCGGCCGGCTCAGCCGCAGCAGGAACGTCGGGCTCGCCCGAAGCGGGCGTCTCGGTCGCGGCAGGAACGCCGGACGCGCCCGGGGCGGCTGGCTCAGTCACGGCAGGAACGTCGGGCTCGCCCAGTGCGGGCAGGTCAGTCACGGCTTGCTCGCAGGGCGGCGCGGGCCGCCGGGTCGGCCCGGCGGAAGCCGTGGAAGTGGCCGGGGTGGTACAGGTGGCTTCGCGTGCCGCCGGCCTCGCCGAGCGCGGGCCCGACCAGGAACAGCGTGTGTTTCCAGAGCTTGTGCTCCTTGACCGCCGCCGCCAGGGTGCCGACCGTGCAACGCACGATCAGCTCCTCCGGCCAGGTCACCCGGTAGGCCACCACCACGGGCGTATCGGGCGCGTACCCGCCCGCCAGCAGCTCATCCGCGAGCTGCCCCGACCGGGCCGCGGACAGGAACACCGCCATCGTCGCGCCGTGCGCGGCGAACGCGCGGACGGACTCCCGCTCCGGCATCGGGGTCTTGCCGCCCTCCAGCCGGGTCAGCACCACCGACTGCGCCACCTCGGGCACGGTCAGCTCCCGCTGCACCGCCGCGGCGGCCGCCGTGAACGAGGACACCCCGGGGATCACCTCGGTCGGCAGGCCCAGCTCGCGGCACGCGTCGAGCTGCTCGCCGAGCGCGCCCCACAGCGCCGGGTCGCCGGAGTGGATCCGCGCGACGACCAGGTCGCGCTCGGCGGCCTCGCGGTACAGGTCGAGCGTCTGCTCCAGGGTCAGCGCCGCCGAGTCCACGATCCGCGCCCCCGGCCGGGCGTGCCCGAGCACGTCCGGGTGGACCAGGCTGGCCGCCCAGACCACCACGTCGGCGGCGGCGATCGCGGCCGCGCCGCGCAGGGTGAGCAGGTCGGCCGCGCCGGGCCCGGCTCCGATGAAGACGACCTTCACAGCTTTCCTCCTCGTGCGTCCCGGCGGCCCGGCACCAGCACCGCCGACAGGTACGGCGCCTCGACCGCCTCGGCCAGCGGCGTCACGCTCTGGCCCGGCAGCCCCAGCCGGGTGCCGAGCACCGCCTCGTCCAGCCGCCCGGCCTCCCTGACCGCGTTGACCACGTCCGCCAGGTGCCGGCCGCCCTTGTACGCGACCACCGTCCCGTCCTGCGCGTACGCCAGGGCGGCCGGCAGTGCCGTCGCGCCCCGGGCCAGCGGCACCAGCACCAGGGGCTCCATGCCCTCGGCGAGCGGAACCCCGGCCGCGGCGGCGAGCGCCTGCATCGCGGTGATCCCGGGTGCGGTCTGCACCGCCACCTCGGGCAGCAGCGCGCGGACGGTCGCGGCTAGATAGCCGAAGGTCGAGTACACGTTGGGGTCGCCGATGGTGGCGAACGCGGCGGTGCCGCCGGTCTCGCGCAGCCAGTCGGCGACGCGCTCACCGGCGGCGTCCCAGTGGGACTCGCGGCGGCGCGCGTCGTCGCGCTCGTTGAGGGCGAAGACCAGCCGCTCGACGCGGTCGTGGCCGGCGTGCGCGCGTACCGTCGCCTCGGCGCGGCCCTGCTCGGCCAGGTCCATCACGGGCACGAACACCCGGCCGGCCTCGCGCAGCAGCCGCACCGCCTGCAGCGTCACCAGTTCCGGGTCGCCGGGACCGACCCCCACCCCGATCAGGCGCATGCGGCACGCACCATCCGGCGGGCGAAGTCCGGGTGCCCCGCCCAGTGCAGGTGCAGGTACGACGCGTGCACCCCGCCCTGGACGAAGCCCTCGGCGGACCGGCCGCGCCACGCCCACGCGGGCGACGGCCCGGCCTCGGGGGTCACCGCGGTGCGGTGGAACTCGTGCCCGGTGACCCGGGTTCCCGGGTCGGCGAGCACGCTGCCGGACACCGCGACCGCGTCGCGGTAGCCCAGCGTGAGCCGCTCGGTCAGCACCGCCTCGGCGTCGAGCACCCCGCACATCTCGCGCCCGTCCAGTGACCTGGCCAGCCACAGCAGCCCGGCGCACTCGGCGGCGATCGGCGCGCCCGCGGCGGCGAGTGCGCGTACCGCGTCGCGCAGCGGCTTGTTGGCGGCCAGCTCGTCGCCGTACACCTCGGGAAAGCCGCCGCCCACGACCAGCCCGGCGGTGCCTCTCGGCAGCGCCTCGTCGCGCAGCGGGTCGACGTGCACGACCTCGGCCCCGGCGGCGCGCAGCAGTTCGGCCTGCTCGGCATAGCCGAACGTGAACGCGGGCCCGCCCGCGACCGCGATCACGGGCCGGTCCCCGGCTTCGGCCGACGTTCCGTCCGCTTCCAGCCCGGCCTGCCGCGCTCCGGCCGCCTCGGCCGCCGCCCGCACGGCCTCGGCCGCCGACCACGGCGTCACCGCCAGCGGCGGCGCGCTGTGCGCCACCGCCAGCACCTCGCCGAGGTCCACCCCGTCCTCGACCAGCGCGCCCATGGCCCGCACCGCGTCCACCGCCGCGCCGCTGCGCTCGGCGGCGGGCACCAGCCCGAGGTGCCGGGACGGCACCGCCACCGCACCGGCGCGCCGCAGCACGCCGAGCACCGGCGTGCCGACCTCCTCGCAGGCCTCGCGCAGGATCTGTTCGTGCCGGTCCGAGCCGACCCGGTTGAGCACCACCCCGGCCAGCCGCACCGAGCCGAACGAGCGGAACCCGTGCAGCAGCGCGGCGACCGACCGGCCCTGGCCGGTCGCGTCCACCACGAACACCACCGGCGCGTCCAGCAGCCGCGCCACGTGCGCGGTCGAGCCGAAGTCGCCCTCCCCCGAGCGGCCGTCGTACAGGCCCATCACGCCCTCGACGACCGCCACCTGTGCACCGGTCGCCCCGTGCGCGAACAGCGGCGCGACCAGGTCCTCGCCGACCAGCGACGGGTCCAGGTTGCGGCCGGGCCGCCCGCAGGCCAGCGAGTGGTAGGTCGGGTCGATGTAGTCCGGACCGACCTTGAACCCGGCCGCGGTCATGCCGCGCGCCGTCAACGCCGCCAGCAGCCCCGTCGCCACGGTCGTCTTCCCGTGCCCCGACGCCGCCGCGGCCACCACGATCCTGGGCACCTTCACCATGCGCTGTCCGTTCGCGACTGCGGGGCTCGCTGCGCTCTCTCCTCGCGCTTCACCATTCGATCCCCGCCTGGCCCTTGCGTCCCATGTCCATCGGGTGCTTCACCTTGCCCATCTCGGTGACCAGGTCGGCCAGCTCCAGCAGCGGCGGCGCGGCGTACCGGCCGGTGATCACGACGTGCTGGGAGCCCGGACGGGTGCGCAGAGTCTCGACCACGTCGGCCGTGTCCACCCAGCCCCAGTGCATCGGGTAGGTGAACTCGTCGAGCACGTAGAAGCCGTACCGCTGCGCCAGCAGGTCGCGTTTGACCTGGGCCCAGCCCTCGGCCGCCTCGGCGGCGTGGTCGCGCTCGTCGCCGGGCCGGGCCAGCCACGACCAGCCCTCGCCCATCTTGTGCCAGGTCACCGGCGCGCCCGCGCCTGACTCGTCGTACGCGCGGCCCAGCGCCCGGAACGCGGCCTCCTCGCCGACCCGCCACTTGGGACTCTTGACGAACTGGAAGACCGCGATCGGCCAGCCCACGTTCCAGGCCCGCAGGGCCATGCCGAACGCCGCGGTCGACTTGCCCTTGCCGATTCCGGTGTGCACGGCCAGCACCGGGGACCTCCGGCGCTGGCGCGTGGTGAGCCCGTCGTCGGGCACGGTCTCCGGCTTGCCCTGCGGCATCAGCGGCCTCCACTCGTCTGCGTCATGCCGCCCTCCGGCGGTCCCGGCGGGCCACCCCGGCCAGCCCTTGCGCGGTCACCTCGGCCAGCGGCACGTGCTCCGCGCCGAGCCGTGCCGCCAGGCGGGCGGCGAGCCCGAGCCGCACCACCCCCGACTCGCAGTCCACGACCACCGCCGACACCCCGGTCGCGGCGAGCCCGCCCGCGATACGCATGGCCTCGCCGACCGGGTCCGCCCCGGCGGTGGCCCGGCCGTCGGTCACCAGCACCAGCAGCGCGCGCCGGTGCGGGTCGCGCAGCCGCTCGACCCGCAGCGTGTGCGCCGCCCGGCGCAGTCCCGCGGCCAGCGGGGTACGCCCGCCCGTGGGCAGCTCGCGCAGCCGCGCCGCGCCGGCCTCCACGCTGGACGTCGGCGGCAGCGCCAGCTCCGCCTCGCTGCCCCGGAAGGTGACCAGGCCGACCTTGTCGCGCCGCTGGTACACGCCGAGCAGCTGCGACAGCACCACGCCCTTCACCGCGCCCATGCGCTGCCGGGCGGCCATCGAGCCGGAGGCGTCCACGCAGAACAGCACCAGGTTCGACTCGCGCCCCTGCCGCACCGGCTCGCGCAGATCGGCCGCGACCAGCCGCAGCGGGCCGCCGGGGGTCCGGCCCCGGGCGTGCTGCCGCCCGGCCGCCGCCCGCACGGTCGCCGCCAGGTGCAGCGCGGCCAGGGTGCCGCCGGGCACCCGCGCGCCGACGGTCCGGCCCATCCGGGTGTACGCGGGCGAGCGCCGCCCCGCCGCGCCCTCCCCCACCCCCTGCACCGCGAACAGCCGCGCCCGCCGTGGCGTCGCCGCCTCGGCGTGCTGCTGCCCCGCCGACACGTAACGCCCCTCGTCGGCCCCGTCCCGCTGCCGCGTGTCCCCCTGCGGCACCGGCCGCGGCGGCGTGCCGCCCTCGTCCGGGACCGCACCGCCGGGCCCGCCCGGCCGCGGACCGCCGTCCGGACCGTCGTCGTCCAGGCCGCCGTCGGGCCCGTCGTCCGGACCGGAGCCGTCCGGCCCGTCACCGTCCAGGTCGGCATCACCGTCGAGATCGGCCTTCGGGGCGCCCGCGCCGCCCGCCGCACGGTCCTGGTCGCCGGGAGCACCCGGGCCGTCGTGGGAGCCGTCGGGTTCAGCCGGCGGGGGTGCGCTGTTCAGCGCGTCCTCCAGGGCCTGCTCGTCGAGGTCCGGGGCGTCGAACGGGTCGCGCCGGCGGCGGTGCGGCAGCGCCAGCCGGGCCGCGTCCCGCACGTCCTGCTCGGTGACCCGGCCGCGGCCGTGCCACGCGGCCAGGGCCAGCGCGGCGCGGGCCACCACCAGGTCGGCCCGCAGCCCGTCCACCTCGAACGCGGCGCACACGTGCGCGATGCGGGTCAGCTCGGCGTCGGGCAGCTCCACCGCGGGCAGCCGCCGCCGGGCGGCGTCGATACTTTCGGCCAGCTCGGCATCGGCTTCGGCCCACCGCGCCGCGAACCCGGCCGGGTCGGCCTCGTACGCCAGCCGCCGCCGCACCACCTCGACCCGCTCCTTCGGCTCGCGCGGGGCGCGCACCTGCACCGCCAGCCCGAACCGGTCGAGCAGCTGCGGGCGCAGCTCGCCCTCCTCCGGGTTCATGGTCCCCACCAGCAGGAACCGGGCGGCATGGCGCACCGACACGCCGTCGCGCTCCACGTACGCCTCTCCCATCGCGGCGGCGTCGAGCAGCAGGTCCACCAGGTGGTCGTGGAGCAGGTTCACCTCGTCGACGTAGAGCACGCCGCGGTGCGCCCCGGCCAGCAGGCCCGGCGAGTACGCGGCCTGCCCCGCGGTCAGCGCCCGCTCCAGGTCCAGCGCGCCGACCAGCCGGTCCTCGGTCGCCCCGACGGGCAGCTCGATCAGCCTGGCGCGCCGGACGATGACGTCCTGACCGGCCCTGTGCGGCCCGTCCGGGCACGCGCCGTACGGCGACGCCGGGTCGCAGCCGAACCGGCACCCGGCGACGACCTCAACCTGCGGCAGCAGCCCGGCCAGCGCCCGCACCACGGTGGACTTGGCGGTGCCCTTCTCGCCGCGCACCAGCACCCCGCCGATGGCGGGCGAGACGGCGTTGAGCAGCAGGGCGAGCCGGAGGTCGGCGAGGCCGACGACGGCGGAGAACGGGTACAGCGGGGTCAAAGCCCGCTCAGGCACGAGCCCATGCGCGAGTCCTCTCCGCGGGTTTCCTCGCCCGCGAAATCCGGTGTGGTGACGCCGTGCGGCGTCGCGAGCGGCCGGAGTGTCCTGGCTCCCGGATCGACGCTTCCCCTCGGCCTTCCAACCGTGTCAACGGCCGTGGCCTGGTGCCGAAACGGCGCGCGTCGTGAGACGGAGCCGCTCGGGAGGGGTCGCTCCCCGGTGACAGTGGCGGGACCGCCCCGGACTCGCACCGGGTTCCTCCACTGCCGCTCACCGGCCATCGTGACGGACGCGGTGCGCCGCGTCAAAGCGGGTCGCCCGGACGGAGGTCTGTGTCACGCCCCGGCGGGCGTGACATCAGCACGTAACAATTAACTTCGATATTGCTATGTATCGTTGTCTTCCGCTAGCTTCCAGGGAAACTCTCCGGCGATCCGGCGCCAGAAGCGCTCGGCGCCGGGTGGACCTTGGGAGGATCCTGTGCGGAATTCACTACGAACGGCGCTGCGCGCCGGCGCGATCGCGCTGGCCGGCGCCATGCTCGCCCTGGGCTCGGCCGCCGTCCCGGCGCAGGCCGCGCCCTCCGGCGACGGCTCGGTCACGCCTCAGGTCGTCGGCGGGACCCGGGCCGCGCAGGGCGAGTTCCCGTGGATGGTGCGCCTGTCCATGGGCTGCGGCGGCGCGATGTACACCCAGAGCCTGGTGCTGACCGCCGCCCACTGCGTCGGCGCGACCGGCAACAACACCTCGATCACGGCCACCTGGGGCGTCGTCGACCTGCAGGACCCGACCCGCACCACCCGCACCTCGAACTACGTCTACCGTGCCCCGGGCTACAACGGCACCGGCAAGGACTGGGCGCTGATCCGCCTGTCCAGCCCGATCACCACCGCCCCGCTGCTGAAGATCGCCACGGACACGTCGCTGCACAGCGGCAACTTCGACGTGATGGGCTGGGGCGCGGCCACCGAGGGCGGCGGCCAGCAGCGTTACCTGCTCAAGGCGCAGGTCCCGTTCATCACCGACACGCAGTGCCAGAGCGCCGGCGGCGAGTACTCCGGCCTGGTCTTCAACGAGGAGATCTGCGCGGGCAACTGGAGCTCCGGCGGCGTCGACACGTGCCAGGGCGACTCCGGCGGCCCGATGGTCAAGAAGAACGCCGCCAACGAGTGGATCCAGGTCGGCATCGTGAGCTGGGGCATCGGCTGCGCCCGCCCGCAGAACCCGGGTGTGTACACCGAGGTCCGCTACTTCGCGACCGACATCTACAACGCGGCGGTCTCCCTCGGCGGGGCCCCGGGCGGCGTCTCCGTCACCGGCCCCGGCAACCAGTCGACCGTCGTCGGCACCGCGGTCACCCTGAACAGCTCCGCCTCCGGCGGCACGTCGCCGTACAGCTGGTCGGCCGGCGGCCTGCCGGCCGGCACCTCGATCAGCTCCTCGACCGGCCAGATCACCGGCACGCCGACCACCGCGGGCACCTACACCGTGACCGTCACCGCGACCGACAGCGCGAGCAAGACCGGCACCGCCTCGTTCACCTGGACGGTCAACCCGGTCGGCAGCTGCGCCGCGGCCACCAACGGCACCGACGTGAGCATTCCGGACAACAACAGCACCGGGGTGTACAGCAACATCACGATCTCCGGCTGCACGGGCAACGCCGGTTCGTCGTCCAAGGTCGAGGTGCACATCGTGCACACGTACAAGGGTGACCTGATCGTGGACCTCGTCGCGCCGGACGGCTCGGTGTACAACCTGCACAACCGGTCGGGCGGCAGCACCGACAACATCGACACCATCTACACGGTGAACCTGTCCTCCGAGGTCAAGAACGGCACCTGGCGCCTGCGCGCCCGCGACGCCGCCTCGATCGACACCGGCTACATCAACTCCTGGACGCTCACCCTCTGAGTCCGTCGCACCATCCCCGGGCCCGGCTCCGCGACCAGCGGAGCCGGGCCTGCTCCCGACCCGCCTCCACCGACCCCCTCGGAGGTAACCCGTGCGCAGACTCGCGCTCGTCCTCACCACCCTGGCCACCGGCCTCGCCCTCACCGTGCCCGGCCCGGCCGGCGGCGCGCCCGCCGACGATAGCCACCTGCCTGGATTCACCCTCGCCGGCTCCCAGCAGTACCTGGTCACCGGCCCGCAGACCTTCGCCGACCGCGACGCGGTCGCCCGCACCGGAGCGGCGATCGACCTGATCGAGCACGGCAAGATCTACATCACCGCGAACACGACCGAGGCCGACCGCATCCGCCGCCTGGGCTTCGGCCTGGAGCTGCTGCCCCCGCCGTCCTCGCGGGTCTCCGGGCCGAACGCGGTCCCGCTCGACTTCCCGTCGGCCGACGGCGGCTTCCACAACTACGCCGAGATGAACAGCGAGATCAACCAGATCGTCGCCGACCACCCGACGCTGGTCCGCAAGTCCGTCATCGGCACCTCGTACGAGGGCCGCCAGATCGTCGCGCTGAAGATCTCCGACAACGTCGCCACCGACGAGAACGAGCCCGAGATCCTGTTCAACGCGCACCTGCACGCCCGCGAGCACCTCACCGTCGAGATGGCGCTCTACCTGGCCAACCTGTTCACCGACGCGTACGCCACCGACAGCCGGGTCAAGGCCGTGGTCGACTCGCGCGAGATCTGGATCGTGCCGGACCTCAACCCCGACGGCGGCGAGTACGACATCGCCACCGGCTCCTACCGCTCCTGGCGCAAGAACCGCCAGCCCAACTCGGGCAGCTCGGCGGTCGGCACCGACATCAACCGCAACTTCGGCTACAAGTGGGGCTGCTGCGGCGGCTCCTCGGGCAGCCCGTCGTCGGAGACCTACCGCGGCCCGTCGGCGTTCTCCACCCCGGAGGCGTCCGTGCTGCGCGACTTCGTGCTGTCCCGCCGCGTCGGCGGCGTGCAGCAGATCAAGGCGAACATCGACTTCCACACGTACGGCGAGCTGATCCTGTGGCCGTTCGGCTACACCACCGCCGACACCGTGAACCCGGGCATGACCACCGACGAGCGCAACACGTTCGCCACCATCGGCCAGCAGATGGCGGCGACCAACTCCTACACCCCCGAACAGGGCAGCGACCTGTACGTCACCGACGGCGACATCACCGACTGGCTCTGGGGCGACCAGCGCATCTGGACGTACACCTTCGAGATGTATCCGAAGTCGTCCAGCCCCGGCTTCTACCCGCCGGACGAGGTCATCGCGGCGCAGACCTCCCGCAACAAGAGCGCCGTGCTGATCCTGTCGGAGTACGCCGACTGCCCGTACCGGGCCATCAACAAGCAGGCCCAGTACTGCACCGCGGCGAACGACTTCTCGATCGCGGCCTCACCCGCCTTCGGCTCGGTCAACCCCGGCGGCTCGCTGACCTCGACCATCAGCACCGCCGTCACCAACGGCGCCGCGCAGACCGTCAACCTGACCACGAGCGGCCTGCCCGCGGGCGCGACCGCCACGTTCAGCCCGGCCTCGGTCACCACCGGCGGATCGTCGACGCTGACGATCGCCACCAGCGCGTCGACCCCGGCGGGCACCTACGCGGTCACGGTCATCGGCACGAGCAGCGGGCCCACCCGGACCGTCAGCTACACCCTGACCGTGAACGGCGCGCCCGGCTGCACCGGCACCAACCCGAACGACGTGACCATCGCCGACGTGGCCACGGTCTACAGCGACATCACCATCGCGGGCTGCAACCGCAACGCGTCGTCGACGTCGACGGCCGAGGTGCACATCGTGCACACGTACAAGGGCGACCTGGTGGTGTCGCTGCTCGCGCCGGACGGCAGCGCGTACACGCTGCACAACCGGTCGGGCGGCAGCACCGACAACATCGACACCACCTACACCGTGAACCTGTCCACCGAGGCGGCCAACGGCACCTGGCGGCTGCGGGTGCAGGACGCGGCCTCCGGTGACGTCGGCTACGTCAACAGCTGGACGCTGACCCTGTAGGAGAGACCCCCGGTGCTCATGGGCGGTCCGCTTACGCGGCCTTAATCGGTGTCATCCCTGCGCTGCGCTCCGGGATGACACCGAGCGGCCCCGACACAGACCACCGGTGGCGCCCGCAACGGCGCGGGCGCCACCGGTAATTCGCTTGCCGCCCCTGCTAGACAGGGACCGTGACGAATGAGCTGCTGATCCGCGAGATGACCATCGAGGACGTGCCGGAGCAGGCGCGCATCCGCTACGCCGCCTTCCCGTGGTTCGTCTCCAGCGTGGCGCAGCAGCAGGTGTGGTGGCGCACCAGCCGCCCCGAGGCCCGGCTGCTGCGGCTGCTGGCCGCGCGCGACGGGCAGGTTGTGGGCTGCGCCGTCGGCGGGTTCAACATCTCCACCGCCGAGCCGGGCGCGAGCTACCTGCAGGTCGAGGTGCACCCCGACCATCGCGGCCGGGGCGTGGGCACCGCCCTGCACGAGCGGCTGGAGCAGCACCTGCGCGCCATCGGCGCCCGCCGGGTGCGCACCTTCGCCACCGACGACCCCGCCGACCAGCACTGGGCCGAGGCGCGCGGTTACACGCGCGGCGCCCACGACCGCTACGCCCGGCTGGACACCGCCCACCTGCCGCCCGTGCCGCCCCTGCCGTCCGGCGTGACGGCGGTCAGCCTCCGCGAGGCAGGCCCGCAGGCGGTGTACGACCTGGACCAGGCCGCGTCCATCGACGAACCCGGCGACATGTCCTTCGACGGCATCCCTTACGACACCTGGCTGGCCCGCTACTGGAACAGCCCCGACCAGCAGCTCGACGTCGGCACCGTGGTGCTCGTCGACGGCGTGCCCGCCAGCGTGACGTTCCTGGAGGCCAACCTCGAACTCGGCAAGGGCATCTCCGCCGGCACCTGCACGCTGCGCGAGTACCGCGGCCGGGGCCTGGCGAAGATCGCCAAGGCGGTCGCCCTGCACCGGGCCGCGCAGGCCGGCATCCACACCGCGATCACCTGCAACGACTACATGAACGCGCCGATGATCGCGGTCAACGACTGGCTCGGCTACCAACCCTTCGCCAGCGAGCACTCTTACCTCAAGCAGCTCGCCGGCTGACGGCCGGCGCTACCGGCCGACGCCGCGCAGTTTCGCGAGGATCGCCTCGACCATCAGCACGAACGTGTACCCGTTCGCCATCAGGCCGAAGTTCACCCGCGCCCCGCGCGGCTTGCACTGCGGGTCCAGCAGCGACAGGTAACTCTGGTCGACATGGTCGATCTCGACGCCGCCGATGTCCGACCAGGGTGTCAGAAAGCCCTGGAAGGCCACGCCGTCGTCGGTGATCGTCAGATCGCCGAAGGTGACCGGGTTGCCCTTGTCGAAGTACGCCATCGCCTTGGGCAGCTGCGCCCGCGCGACGCGTTCGGTGAGCAGCGGGCCGAACCGCGTCATGTCGACGTGCACCTGCCAGATCTCCATCCGGCGGCCGTCGACCATGGCGATCCGGATGCCGTAGGGCGTCCTGCGGCTGATCTCCGCGGTGAAGACGGCCAGGTTGGCGAACAGCGCCTGCACCTCGTCCCAGCGGTACGCCTCCGTGCCGCTGCGGCGGGCCCACACCCAACCGTGCTCGAACACGTGCACCCGGAACTGCCGGGCCCGCTTCGACACGGCCGGGCTGCGCAGCAGCACCCACAGGAAGCCCAGCAGGCACGGCGTGGCGAGGGACCAGAGGATGATGGCGGCGATCCAGACCGCCGGGTCACCGATGATCGCGCCCCAGGTCGCGCCACCGGCGAGCACCCCGAACAGCACCGCGAACATGCCCGAGGAGAGCAGCAGCGGCTTGGGGGTGACCGCCGGGTAGCTCTCGCGGTGCTCACCGAGGTTGCGCATCGAGGCCGCCACGGTGACGTCTGGGGCTAGCCCGAGCGCGGATTCCACCAGCAGTGTCATGTCAGCCCGCCCGCATCCATGCCGCCGCGGCCTCGATCTGCGCCTGATCCTTCTTGTTCTCCCGCGAGCCCGCCACCAGGAATCCACCCGCGGCCAGCACGAACAACCCGCCGAACCCACCCAGGACGACGAGCAGGACCGGGCGGCGCGCCTCCTGCTCGGCCTTGACCTCGTCGTAGGTGTGATAGGTCTTGCGGCCGTCCTTGGCGACCTCGAGGCACACGTCACCCGGCCGCATCGCCTTGCCGTCGCAGCTCACCTCGCCACCGGAGCTGAGCGCGGCGACGACGAAGAAGACCACGCCGATCACGGCCAGCACGGACGCGCCGATGACGACACCTGTCTTAGGTTTTGCCACGTTCTTGTGCCCCCTCCGGGCTGTCGGACTTCTCGCGGACGGCGTGCTACGCCTGCGCGGCGCGCAGCTTGCCGAGGATGGTGTCCATCATCAGCAGGAACGTGTACCCGTTGGGGATCTTGCCGAGCAGCGTCTGCGGCGAGATCCGCTTGCCCGCTCGGTCGGCGATGCTGACGTGGCCGGTGTCCAGTCGCACGCCGCCGATCTCCAACCAGGTCAGCAGCTTGCCGCGCCTGGTCTGCACACCATCGTCGGTGATCGTGAAGTCACCGAAGGCCACCGGGTTGCCCTCGTCGAAGAACGACATCGCCTTCGGCAGCTGCGCCTTGGCGACCTCGGCCGACAGCAGCGGACCGAACCGTGCCATGTCGGTGTGGACCTCGCGCAACCGCGTCCGGCGGCCGTCGGTGCAGACGATGCGGTAGTCGTACGTCGTGGTGACGATGCCGGTGTTGTTGACGACGGTGATGGCCGCGTGCAGCGTCTGCACGTCGTCCCAGCGGTACACCTCGGTGCCCTTGCGGCGCACCCACACGAAGCCGCGCTCGAACACGTGCACCTGGAATCGCCGCGCCTGCTTGGACACGGCCGGGCTGCGCAGCAGCGCCCACAGGAAACCGCCGATCGACGGCAGCGCGATCGCCCACATGATGATCGCGGGAGTCGCGCCGACCTCGTTCTCGCCGGGCGCGGCGCCGGCCGTCCCCACGGTCATGATGACGGCCAGCGCCCCGAAGATGACCGCGAGCGTGCCGAGGGCGAACAGGATCACCTTGACCGTCTTGGCCGGGTAGCTCTCCCGGTGCGCGCCCAGGTCGCGGGCCGCGGCGGCCGCGGCGACGTCGGCCGGCACCGCGGCCGGGGTGTCGGTGTGCGCCGTCAGGCCAGGTGTCGTCACGTCGGATCTCCCCGTTCAGCGAAGTGTCGCAGCCACGGTAGTGATCCACCGGATCGTCGTGAATCACCCGATCACCCGACGGCTCGCCGCTGCCCGGTCAGCCTTCGAGACTGCCTTCCGCCTCCAGATAGGCCTGACGGAGCGCGTCCAGCGTGGCCGGATCCGGCTCGGCCCACAGGCCGCGGTCGGCGGCCTCGATCAGGCGCTCGCTGATGCCGCGCAGCGCCCACGGGTTGGACCGCTCCAGGAACTCGCGGACCTCCGGGTCGAAGACGTACGCCGCCGCCAGCTTCTCGTACATCCAGTCGTCGACGACCCCGGCCGTGGCGTCGTAGCCGAACAGGTAGTCCACGGTCGCGGCCAGCTCGAACGCGCCCTTGTAGCCGTGCCGCCGCATCGCGGCGATCCAGCGCGGGTTGACCACCCGGGCCCGGAACACGCGCTTGGTCTCCTCGCCCAGGGTGCGCGTCTTCACGCTGTCGGGCAGGTGCGAGTCGCCGATGACCGCGGTCGGCGAAGCCCCGGTCAGCGAGCGCACCATCGCGATCATGCCGCCGTGGTACTGGAAGTAGTCGTCGGAGTCGACGATGTCGTGCTCGCGGGTGTCGACGTTCTTCGCGGCGACGCTGACCCGGCGGTAGACCCGTTCGAGGTCCTCGCGGGCGGCCCGGCCGTCCAGGTCGCGGCCGTAGGCGTAGCCGCCCCAGACCGCGTACACCTCGGCCAGGTCCTTGTCGTCGCGCCAGTTACGAGCGTCGATGAGCGGGAGCAGGCCGGCCCCGTACGCCCCCGGCTTGGAGCCGAAGATACGGGTGGTGGCCCGCCGCCGGTCGCCGTGCTCGGCCTCGTCGGCGCGGGCGTGCGCGCGCACGAAGTTGTCCTCGTCGGCCTCGTCCAGCTCGGCGACCGCCCGCACCGCGTCGTCGATCAGCGCGACCGCGTGCGGAAACGCGTCCCGGAAGAAGCCGGAGATGC
This sequence comes from Catellatospora aurea, assembly GCF_042663325.1. NCBI lineage: Bacteria > Bacillati > Actinomycetota > Actinomycetes > Micromonosporales > Micromonosporaceae > Catellatospora > Catellatospora aurea. Next base: position 45,973 of record NZ_JBHTAC010000008.1, on the reverse strand, counting down.
GCACCGTCACGTCCACCCGCGGCCGGCCCAGCTCGGCCGGCGGCACCACGGCGAACCCGGTCACCCGCCGCGACGCGTCGTCCCAGGTCGGCCGGCAGCCCAGCAGGGCCAGCACCTCGGCGATGTCGTCGCCCTGGGTGCGCATCGCCGACGTGCCCCACACGGTCAGCCCGACCGTGCGCGGCCACTCGCCGGTGTCCTGCCGGTGCCGGGCCAGCAGCGAGCCCGCCAGCGCCACCCCGACGTCCCACGCGTTGCGCGACGGGATCGCCTTCGGGTCGACGGAGTAGAAGTTGCGCCCGGTCGGCAGCACGTTGACCAGGCCGCGGGTCGGCGAGCCGGACGGCCCCGCCGCGACGTAGCGCCCGTCGAGCGCCTTCAGCACCGCGGTCACCTCGTCCACGGTCGCGTCCAGCCGCGGCACCACCTCGGTCGCGGCGAAGTGCAGCACCGCCTCGACGGCGTCGTCCGGGCCGCCCAGCACCTCGGCGACGACCGCCGGGACCTTGGACGGCTCCCAGCCCAGCGTCTCGTTGCCGATCACCAGCCGCCGGGCCACGCCCTCGATCAGGTCGACGGCGTCCGCGCCGGTGCGGGCCGGGCCGTCGGCCACCTCGGTCAGGTCCGCGGGCACGGCCGCCACGGCTCCCGGCTCGGCCAGCAGGGCACGCTCGTCCAGCCCGTACCGGCGGCACAGCGCCGCCCGCAGGCCCGGCAGCGCCCCGCGCACGCCGCCCCACACCTGGTCGGCGCGCAGCACCGCGAGCACCAGGTTGATCCGCGCTTCGCCCTCCGGCGCGCCGCCGAGGATGTGCAGGCCATCGCGGATCTGCGAGTCCTTGACCTCGCACAGGTAGCCGTCGACGTGCAGGATGAAGTCGTCGAAGTCGTCCTCGCCCGGCATGTCGGCCTGGTACAGGTCGTGGTGCAGCTGGGCGGCCTGGATCAGGGTCCAGATCTGGGCGCGCACGGCGGGCAGTTTCGTCGGGTCGAGGGCCTGCACGGTGGCGTACTCGTCGAGCAGCTGCTCCAGTTTCGCCATCTCGCCGTACGTCTCGGCACGGGCCATCGGCGGCACCAGGTGGTCCACGATCACCGCATGCCCCCGCCGCTTGGCCTGGGTGCCCTCGCCCGGGTCGTTGACGATGAACGGGTACACCAGCGGAATGTCCCCGAGCACCGCGTCCGGCGCGCACTCGCGGGACAGGCCCAGCCCCTTGCCCGGCAGCCACTCCAGGGTGCCGTGCTTGCCCAGGTGCACCACCGCGTCCGCGCCGAACTCCTCGTCCAGCCAGCGGTACGCGGCCAGGTAGTGGTGGCTCGGCGCGAGGTCCGGGTCGTGGTAGATGGCGACCGGGTTCTCCCCGAAGCCGCGCGGCGGCTGGATCATCAGCAGCACGTTGCCGAAGCGCAGCGCCGCCAGCACGATCTCGCCCCGGTCCACGTACAGCTCGCCCGGCGGCTCGCCCCACGCCGCCACGATGCCGTCGCGCAGGCTCGCGGGCAGCGCCTCCAACCAGCGGGTGTGCTCGCGCAGCGGCACCCGGGCCGGGGCCGCCGCGAGCTGCTCCTCGGTCAGCCACTCCACGTCATGCCCACCCGCCGCGATCAGCGTATGGATCAGCGCGTCCCCGTCCTCGGGGAAGCCCTCGCCCAGGTCGTATCCCGCCTCGCGCAGCGCCCGCAGCAGCACCACCGCGCTGGCCGGGGTGTCCAGGCCGACCGCGTTGCCGACCCGCGAATGCCGGGTCGGGTAGCTGGACAGCACGATCGCGAGCTTCTTGCGCTCGTTCGGCACGTGCCGCAGCCGGGCCTGGCGCACCGCGATGCCCGCGACCCGGGCCGCCCGCTCCGGGTCGGCGGCGTACACGCCGATGCCGTCCGGGCCGGGCTCCTTGAACGAGAACGGCACCGTGATCAGGCGGCCGTCGAACTCCGGGATCGCCACCTGCATCGCCGCGTCCATCGGGCTCAGCGCCGCGTCCGACTCCTGCCACACCGCCCGCGACGAGGTCAGGCACAGCGCCTGCAGCACCGGCACGTCCAGCTCGGACAGTGCCGCCACCGACCAGGCCTCGTCGTCCCCGCCGCCGCTCGCGTCCGCCGGGGTGGTGCCGCCCGCGGCCAGCACCGTCACGATCAGCGCGTCGCAGCCCCGCAGCAGGTCGCGCAGCCCGTCCGCCACCCCGCGCAGCGAGCCGCAGTACACCGGCAGCGCGTTCGCGCCCGCGTCGTGCAGCGCCCCGGCGAGGGTGTCCACGAACGCCGTGTTCCCGGCCAGCTCGTGCGCCCGGTAGTAGACGATCCCGACGGTCGGCCGCCCGGCCTCGTGCGCCGGGTTGAGGCGCACGCCGTACTCCGGCGTGGCCCGCGGCGCGTCGAAGCCCTCGCCGGTCATCAGCAGCGTGTCCGACAGGAAGCGGTGCAGCTCGCGCAGGTTGTCCGCACCGCCCTCGACCAGGTACGCCAGCGCCTCCCCGGCCACCCCGGCGGGCACGGTCGACTCGGCCTGCAGCGCGGCGTCGGGCAGCGCCTCCCCGCCCAGCACCACCACCGGCAGCCCGCCGGCGAGCACCGCGTCGAGCCCTTCCGGCCAGGTGCGGCGGCCGCCGAGCAGCCGTACCACCACGAAGCCGACACCCCGCAGCAGCTCCGGGACGTCACCGGCGTCCAGCCGGGCCGGGTTGCCGATGCGCCAGGGCGCATCCGACGCGCGGGCGGCGAGCAGTTCCGTGTCCGCAGTGGACAGCAGCAGACCTTGGACAGCCGTCATGGCCGCGTACCTCCTGTCGGGGTCCGCGCCCCGGTAGCAGAGTCGATGCGGCGGCCGGAGTCTCCTGACTCCCGGATCGACGCCCGGCCCCGGGCCTTCCCTTGCGGTGGCCTCGGATCTCTCCGACGGGGTGGGGACGGGCTCCCCGGTCACAGTGGCGGGACCGTCTCGGCTCTTCCCCGAGTTCCTCCCTGCCGCCGAGAGCGATCCTAGCGGCAGATAATGGAGCATGGCCTATCAGTGGCTCGCCGGGCTCACCATGGTGGTGCACTTCGCGTTCCTCGCGTACGTCGTGGCGGGCGGTTTCCTGGCCTGGTGGCGGCCGTGGCTGATCTGGCCCCACCTGATCGCCGCCGGCTGGGGCTTCACCACGGTCGCGCTCGGCCTCGACTGCCCCCTGACCTACGTCGAGGACTGGGCCCGCCGCGAAGCCGGCGAGCAGGGCCTGTCCCGCGGCTTCATCGACACGTACCTGACCGGGGTGGTCTACCCCGAACGGTTCACCGTGCCGCTGCAGGTGCTGGCCGGCCTGGTCGTGCTGACCTCCTGGATCGGCTTCGCCCTCCGCCGCAGGCCCGCCGGCACGGCCGACGTGCCATAGAGTGCCCGGATGATCGAGCAGCTCACGCCCGGCGGACGTCCCGCGTTCGTCGTCAACGTCGGGGTCCACCTCCATCGCGACGGCCGCTGGCTGCTCATCAAGCGCAGCGAGAACGAGGCGCACGCCGCGCGCCTGCTGTCGGGCGTGGGCGGCAAGGTCGACCTGCCGGCCGGGCCTGCGATCCCCGACGTCCTGGAGCAGACCGCGCCGCGCGAGGTCGCCGCGATCGTCCACCTGACCTTCGACGAGGCCGACGCCGACCCGGACCTGCCCCCGGTGGCTCCGCCGCAGCCTCCGGCTCGCCACGGAAGCCATCTGTTGATCGGTAAACTTCGCTGATTCTTGTCGTACGCCAGTTCTAAAATGGAGCCATGCATGAGGGGTTGACGCAGGCCGGGCGAATGGTCGCCGCTTGCGTTGACTCGTCCGTGTGGTCGCTGACCGACTCCGAGCTGATCACCTCGCTCGACTCGGCACGAGCATTGCGGGAACGCCTGGCGGCCGTGGAGCTGTCGCTGGTCCGCGAGCTCGACGCCCGTGCCGTCCCCGCCGCTCACGGCGCCTCCAGCACCGCGGTCTGGCTGCGCGAACACTGGCGCATCGGCATACGCACGGCCAAGCAGACCTTGGAACTCGCCCGCGCGCTGGAGCGCCTCCCCACCACCGCCGACGCCCTCGCCGCCGGAACCGTCAACACCGAGCAGGCCGCTGTCATCGCTCAGGCTCTCGCCGCACTCCCCTGCGAGGTGGGGCTGGAGACCGCGGCGAAGGCCGAAACCGCACTGATCGGATTCGCGGCCCAGTTCGAACCGTCCGTGCTCCGCCGTTTCGGCGAGCGCATCCTCACGCACGTCGCCCCCGACACCGCCGAGGAGCACGAACGCGAAGCACTGGCCGCGCAGGAGGAACGCGCTTACGCCACCCGCACGCTGACCCTGGTCGCCGACCGCAGCGGGCGGGTCCGCCTGACCGGCTGGCTCGACACCGAAGCGGCCGCCGTGGTCACCGCCGCGCTCGACCCCCTCGCCCGTCCTGGCGTCCTCAGCCACACCCGTGCCCTATCCCTCAGCGGCGACAGCGATCCCGTCGAAGGCTCATCCGCCAGCGGGCACAGCGCGGCTGAAAGCGCTCGTGACATGCGCACCGCGGGTCAACGGCGGGCCGACGCCCTCACCGAGATCTGCCGCCGCGTGCTCGCCTCGGGCGAACTGCCCGACAACGGCGGCGACCGTCCTCAGCTCGTGATCACCGTCGACTACGACGGCCTCGCTCAGCGCACCGGCTCGGGGCTGCTCGACAACGGCGCGACGCTCACTCCTGAGACCGTCCGGCGCATCGCCTGCGACGCCCAGGTCATTCCCGCCGTGCTCGGCGGCGACGGGCAACTGCTCGACCTGGGCCGGACCCGACGCCTCGTCACCGGAGCCCTGCGCCGAGCGCTCGTACTCCGCGACCGGGGCTGTGCCTTCCCGGGCTGCGACCGCCCACCTCGCTGGTGCCAGGGGCACCACATCCGGCACTGGGCCGACGGCGGTCCCACCGACCTCGACAACGCCGTGCTGCTGTGCGGACACCACCACCGCGTCGTCCACCACGACGACTGGCAGGTCCGGGTCGGCCACGACCGGCGGCCCGAGTTCATCCCGCCGAGCTACGTGGACGCCGCCCGGCTCCCCCGCCGCAACACCTTCCACCTGCGGCCCTAGGCCGTGCCCGAGCACCGATCACACCGGGCCGAGCCGGGCTTCCACTCGGAGAATCGGCAACCGCCCGAGCAGGTGGACGGCCGCCGCTGCGCACCCTGCTTTACCGCCCACACGGCTGGCAAGGCAAGCAGCTCGCCCTCGGCTTCCTGCTGGTCGACGCGCGTCGGACAGGTGACCGTCCAGCAGTGCCGCCACCTCCGCAGTCGTCCGGTACTCCAGCAGCGCGTAGCAGCAGGACCAGCCGTCGTCGTGAACGACGACTGGTCGCCACCAACGCCTTGCACGAGTGATTTGTCTGCGGCGCCCGTGCCGCGATCAGACCACCAGCGTCGCCGCACGTGCGGCGAGGCCGACGCCGACGAGCAGCACCATCGCGCTCGCGGCGTACGGCCCGGCCAGCCGGAGCCGCCGGAACCGCTCGAATCGCGCCGACCAGCGATCGCGGACCTTGAGCAGCAGCAGGCCCGCGACGGTGAGCGTGCCCGCCATGCCCAGCCCGTAGGCGAGCACGAGCAGGATGCCGAAGCCCGTCCGGCCCAGCGCGATCGCGCCCAGCAACACCACCAGCGCGGACGGGCTGGGCACCAGACCCGCCGCCACCCCGATCGCGCCGAGCCCGAACCGGCCGCGTCCCGTGCCCTCGGCAGCATGGGAGCCGTCGTGGGAGTGCACCCGGCCGAACAGACCATGCCGATGCCCGTGCCCGTGCCCGTGGCCGTGACCATGGCCATGGCCATGGTCGTGGCGATGGTCGTGGCGATGGTCGTGGCGATGGTCGTGAGCATGGTCGTTGTCGTGGCCATGGCGATGGTCGTGAGCATGGTCGTTGTCGTGAGCATGGTCGTTGTCGGACGTGCCATGGGAGTGGGCATGGTCGTGGTCTGAGGTGTCGTGGGTGTGGCCGGGCCTGCGGCGCAGGGTGGCCAGCAGCATCGCGAGGCCTACGGTGATGACGATGGTGCCGCTGGCCAGGCCGAGCCAGCCGAGCACGGTCTGGCCGGTCAGGCCGGAGACGGCGGTGAGCAGCAGGCCCAGGGCGATGACGCCGCCGGTGTGGGTGGCGGTGACGGTCGCGCCGACGGTCAGCGCGTCGCGGGGGCGGCCCGCGCGGTCGGCGAGGTATACCGCCATCACGGTCTTGCCGTGGCCGGGAAGCAGCGCGTGGCCCGCCCCGAGCACGAGTGCGAGCAGCGCGGCGAGCAGCCCGACGAGCGGGGTGAGCCGGTCCGCTCCGACGGTGTCGAGGACCTGCTGCTGCGCCCAGGCGGCCCAGCGCAGCGGCGCGGGATCGCCTGGCCGGGCGGGCGCGCCCAGGTCCGGTGCGACTGCCGAGGTGAGGCCGGTCGCCGGTGCGCCGGGTGGCGCTGCGGCGGGACGGGCGGGCAGGCTGGCGTCGCGGACGTCGAGCGGGGAGCCGAGCAGGTCGACGGGGTAGTCGCGCAGCTCGTTCGTGGTGCTGCGGGCGGGCACGGGTGAGTCGGGCAGGTCGACGCCGACGCCGGTGGCGGTGATCTCGCGCCAGCCGACGCGGTCGGCGAGGTGCCCGTTGTGGACGGTGAGCACGGCCGGGCGGTCCAGCCGGGCGGGGGTGCTCAGGGTGCAGGTGACCCGGCTGGTGGCCAGGCGGGCGGAGCCCGGTTCGAGGATCATCGCGGCCGAGCGGACGGTCCAGGTCAGGGGGCGGTCGTCGAGGCGTACCGCCAGCTCCCGGGCGAAGGCGTCGCAGGCGGCCGTGGCGTGCGCACGCAGCTCGGGGACGTCGGCGACGCCGTCGCCGGAGGTGTCGACCGCGCCGCGCTGCTGCAGCGTGGGCAGCTCGGCGATGTCGAGGATCGTGGTGGCGTCGACGGCGTCGGGACGCAGGGTCAGCGCGACGAGCTGGTTGATGGAGAGGTTGCCGAGCGGGTGCGCGGACGCGGGGGCGGGCAGCAGCGCGAGCGCGCCGCCGACGAGCGCCGCGACCAGCGACGTCTTACGCATCATCACGCACCTGCCGAGGCCAGGGCGCGCGCCGCGGCGGGCGCGTCGACCGGGGAGAAGTGGGGGTTGAGCCGCAGCGCCCGCGCGAGGTCGCGGCGGGCGGCGGCGCGGTCGCCGAGGGCGAGTTCGATCATTCCCAGGTGGTACGCGTGGAGCGCGCTGCGCGCGCCGAGCGCCGCCGCGGCACAGGCCAGGGGCAGCGCTTCGCGGTGCCGTCCGGCCTGGTGCAGCGCCCAGGCGAGGGTGTCGGCGACGTCGGTGTGCCTGCGCCGCTGCCACTCGCCCGCGGCCAGGCGCACCGCGGTGGCGTGGTCGCCGCGGGCCAGGGCCAGTTCGGCGGCGGCGAGGTCGTCCGCGCCTCCCCCGGCGGCCAGCAGGTCCAGGGCGGCCTGCGCCAGGGCCAGTTGCGCCTCGGGCTCGGCGGCGCGGCCGAGCGAGCGCAGCAGCAGCGCGTGCTCGACCAGCAGGGACGGGGTCGGCGAAGCCGCGGTCAGCGCGGCGTACCCGGCCAGCGCCTCGGCGGTGCGGCCGCCCGCGGCGTCGACGCGGGCGAGCCCGTGGCGCAGCGGCAGGTAGCCGGCGTCGGCGGCCGGGCCGGCCTCGTACGCGGCGCGGGCCGCTGCGAGGTCGCCGCCGTGCCAAGCCAGGTCGCCAAGCTGGTGGTGGACGAAGGCCAGGTCGGCGGGTGCGATCGCGGTGGCGAGCGCCTGGGTCCACAGCGCGTGGGCCTCCTCGACGCGGCCGTGCTGTTCGAGGTCGTACGCCGCCCGGGACAACGCGGGCAGGCCCGGCCGCAGGTCGAGCATGCGCTGCGCCGCCTCGGTCGCCTCGGCGGGCCGGCCGAGCTGGGTCAGCGCGTCGGTCAGCACCCCGTACGCGTCGGCGCTGAACGGGTTGCCCGCGATCGCCTGCCGGGCCAGCCGCTCGGCCAGCGCGAAGTCGTGCCGCGCGTTCGCCAGCGCGCCGAGCCCGACGAGCGCCGCGTCGTTGCCGACCGTCCCGCCGCCGGTCTCCCCGACCGTGCCGGTGTCCGCGCCGCTGGCTGTGCCGCTGCCCACGGCCTCGGGCTCTTTGCCGGCCGGGTCCGTCGAGGACGGACCCGGGTGCAGGCGCAGCGACTCGCGCAGCGCGCCCTCGGCTCGGGTGTAATAGCCGGGGTCCCCGGTGATCCGGGCCCGCTCGACGTACGCGCTGCCCAGCGCCGCCCAGGTGGTCCAGTCGCCGGGCACGTCCCGCAGCCGCGCCTGCGCCTGCTCGATCGACTCGACCAGCGGGTCGCCCTGGGCGTACGCGGACTCGGCCGTCCAAGGCTCGGGCCCCGCGCCGAACGTGCCCCCGAGCCCGAGCAGCGCCGCGGCGGTCACGCCCACCGCGATGATCCGTCGCCACATGTCTACCTCCCCTTTCACAAGATCAGCGATGGGAAGGGCACCTTCTACATCGCTATGCGAGCCGATGCGCTGCTCATCTCGCTGACGCGAGCTGACGAAGGTGCCCTTCCTTTCCTCAGCGGGTGTGGGCGGGCTCGTCGGGGCCGTGGGTGTGGGGGCGGTTGCGGCGGCGCATCCACCAGCCGGCGAAGAGCAGCAGGCCGAGGCCGCCGGCGACGGAGGAGCCGACCATCGCCATCGCGCCGCCGGTGGACATGCCCCCGTCGCCGCCGGAGGACGCGGACGCCGGGGAGGCGTCGACCGAGGCCGGTGCGGCCGGGTTGCCGCCGCCCGTGCCGGCCGTGTTGACCCCGACCGCGTTGGGCAGGGCCACGTACGGGAACGTGTCGCCGAAGGCGTTCTCGTTGGCGTCGACCTTGTCCCCGGCGGCCAGCGCGTCCACGATCTGGCCGGTCTGCGCCGCGCCGACCAGGGCCTGCAGCTCGATGTCGACGACGTCGTCGGCCAGCCGCCGCCCGTTCGGGAAGCCCTGCAGGTCGCCGCCGATGACGCCGAGGCGGTTCGGGTCGGCGGTGATCGGCACGGACAGGTTCAGCCGCAGCATCTCCGACGGGCGGAACTTCGACGGGTTCACGTCGGCGTTGTTGAGCTGCGAGTTGAGGTCCGCCTTGATCGGGCCGTCGGCCTTGGTGGTGATCCCGGTCAGGAAGATCTCGACCAGGTCGTTGCGCGGGGTGGCCGGCGCGGGGATGTTGTAGATCGTCTCGATCAGTTTGGGCACCTCGGGTTCGGTGACCCGCTTGACCAGCTGCGGGATCTTCGCGTCGCCGTCGGGGCGGGAGGCGTTGAACGCGTCCTTGAGCCCGGCGGGCACGACGACCTCGTTGACCAGCGGGTTGCCCAGCCGCGAGACCTGCACCCGGTCCCCGCTGCGCGGGTCGCCGGTGCGTCCGGTGATACGCACCCGGGGCCGTTCGGTGGTGGTCCAGACGCCGATCACGGGGTTGCGCGCGCCGTCGCCGCGCAGCGCGACGTCCTTGAACGGCACCTCCAGCGCGATGGTGTTGACGTTGTATCCGGCCAGCGTGTCCTGCCCGGTCTCGCTGAGGTCGCCGCCGTAAAGCAGGTCGAACACCCGCAGGTCCAGGAAGAACGGGTCGTCGGCCTGCCCGGCGAAGATGCGCCAGCCGCCGGGCAGCTTGACGGTGGCCTGCTCGCGCAGCGCGCCGTAGTCCGGCATGGACGCCGGGCCCACCCGCGAGGGTGCGACGCCGACGTTGGTGGCGCGGGTGCGGAAGGCCTCGCCGTTGAACGAGGACTCCAGCGTGTACGTCTGCTTGAACAGCAGGTTCTCGTCGTCGAGCGAGGTCACCGGCCCGTTGTTGAACAGGAAGGTGGAGTTGCCGCGCTTGTCGATGTTCTTGAACGTCCACCGGAAGCGGGCGTCGGGCCGCGCGTCCCCGTCGCTGTCCACATTGATCAGGTACTGCGCGTCGGTGGCGAACGGGTGGAAGTTCGGGCCGCCGTTCGGCTCCTGGAACGGCACCCAGTTCGCCACGAACGTGACGTAGCCGGGGCGGTCCGGGCTGACGAAGGCGTACAGGTCGGTCGCGTCGACGGCGGGGTCTTGCGCGATGAGGGGCGCCTCGCGGTGGCTGGACGCGCCGGCCGTGCCGGGCCCGAGCGCGTACAGCCCGCCGGAGACGGCCAGGCAGGCCGCCACGGCGAGCGCGGCGCCGGTCCGGCGGCGGACCAGTTGGCGCAGGGTGAGTCTCATGGTCGGGTCCTCCGGTACTGAGGGGCAGACGCGCCGACCGCGTCTGTTGCCGGAACTTCGGACCCACCCACCCGCATAGATGGGGGCCTGTCCACTTGCCGTCACCGACCCATCCGAACCCCTCCCGGCACCGAATGAAAGGAAGGGCACCTTCACAACGCTCCGCGTTGTAGAAGGTGCCCTTCCCATCGCCCGATAGGCGCTGAGCAGGCCGGGAGAGCGGTCAGGCCTGGGCGAGGCGGACGGTCGGGGTAACCTTGACGATCACGCGTACCTCGTCGGCCTTGCGCCACGGGTAGCTGTCCTTGCCGAGGTACTTGTAGGCGAGCTTGTCGATGTGCGCGTCCGCGCCCTCCTCGACGAACTCGACGTCGCCCTTCACCCAGAGGGTGCGGTAGTCGTTGGCCTTGTCCACGATGGAGATGCCGACCCGCGGGTCGCGGACCATGGCGTTGTACTTCACGCGGCCCTTGGCGGTGTTGAACAGGATGTGCTCGCCGTCGGTGTCGATCCACACCGGCGTGACGTGCGGCGAGCCGTCGAAGTCGACCACGCCGACGTGGGCGAGCTGCGGCTCGTTGAGCAGCGCGATGTCCTCTGCGGTCAAAATAGTCATAAAACGAAATCTACCCGCCAAAGCATGGTCAAACCGGTCACTCCGCGGGCATCGGAATGCGCAGGGACATGGTGCCGCGCAGGTCGAGCCAGGCGCTGCTAGGGCCGCGGACCAGCCGCATCACCACCTCCTCGCAGGACGGGCAGCGGGCGACCAGGCCGGGTGCATGGGTGTACACCTTCAGGCCCGCCACCGGCCCCTCGTCGCCGCAGTTGACGCAGCGTCCCATGGCCTGGGTCATGTCCACCGCGAAGATCTCGCGCAGCGGCCCGGCCAGGGCGTTGCCGTCGGTGAAGTCGTCGGAGAAGAGTTCCATCACAGCCTCCGTCAGGTGCCGCTCGGGCCGAAGCGCTCGGTCTTCACCCGGCGGGCGTCGTGGCCCAGCGCGATCAGGATGTCGGCGACCGCCTCGACGAAACCGGTCGGCCCGCAGACGAAGCAGGACGGCCCGAAGTCCGGCGGCCAGCCGCCGTTGTTCACGTCGGCCACGCCCAGCCGCCGCGGCGGCAGCGGCCAGCCCTCGGGCGTCTTGCGGGTGTACACGTAGCTGACGTCCAGCCCGAAGTCGTCGCGCGCCCGGGTGCGCAGCTCGTCGGCGTAGTACCGGTCCTCCGGCGTGCGCGCCGAGTAGATCAGGCGGAACAAGGCCTTGCTGCCCGCCGCCCGCCGGGCCCGGATCATCGCCATCAGCGGCACGATGCCCGAGCCGCCGCCGATCAGCAGCACGGGCGCGGTGTCCGCGGACCGCCACACGAACCAGCCGCCGACCGGCCCGCGCAGTTCGATCACGTCGCCGACGGACAGGGTCTGGGTGAGGTACGGCGACACCTCCCCGTCCTCGACCAGCTGCACGGTCAGCGCCACCCGGGTGCCGTCGGCGGGCGTGGCGATGGAATAGCTGCGCTCGGTGCTGTACCCGTCCTCGGCGGTCAGCCGCACGTCGACGTGCTGACCAGGCAGGTGCCCCGGCCAGTCCGGCACGTCGAACACGAGGGTGCGCGCGCTGGGCGTCTCGTCCCGGAACTCGACCAGCCTGGCCGCCCGCCAGACCAGCCGCGGGCTCAGTCCCCCTGGTACCGCTGCTCGCGCCATGGGTCACCGTAGTCGTGGTAGCCGGCGCTCTCCCAGAAGCCCGGTTCGTCGGAGTCCATCAGCGTGATGCCGCGCACCCACTTCGCCGACTTCCACAGGTAGAGGTGCGGCACCAGCAGCCGGGCCGGGCCGCCGTGCTCCGGCGTCAGGTCCTCGCCGTCGAACTTGTAGACGATCCAGGCCTGCCCGTGCAGCAAATCCTCGTACGGCAGGTTCGTGGTGTAGCCGCCGTACGAGTGGACCATCGCGTAGTCGGCCGCCGTGTCCACGCCCTCCAGCAGCACGTCCAGGCTGACGCCCTGCCACCGCGTGTGCAGCTTCGACCACTTCGTCACGCAGTGCAGATCGACCGTCGGCTGCTCGCTGGGCAGCGCCATCAGCTGCTGCCAGTCCCACCGGTGCTTCTCCCCGGCCTCCGTGACGATCACGAACTCCCACGTGTCCGTCGGCACCCGCAGCGTCGGCCCCGCCGTCAGCACCGGGAAGTCCTCGGTCAGGTACTGCCCCGGCGGCAGCCGCACCTCGCCGCCCTCAGTCCCCCGCCGCCCCCGGAACCCCGGCGACACAATCCCACCCATCCCCCACAACTACCACCCCACCCCCACCCCACCAACCCCCTTTGCCACGTTGATCATGAACTTATGGCACGGCTCGACGGCGAGTCATGGCCACAACTTCATGATCAACACGGGAGGGCGGGCAGCCCGAGACGCGAAAGCGCGCCCGCGGGTGCGGGCGCGCTTTCGGTGGAGCAGGGTGGTGCGGGTCAGCGGTTGGCGACCGGGATGAAGTCGCGCTCGGGGGCGCCGGTGTACACCTGGCGCGGGCGGCCGATCTTGGTGGCCGGGTCGCTCATCATCTCGCGCCACTGGGCGATCCAGCCGGGCAGGCGGCCCAGGGCGAACAGCACCGTGAACATCTTCGTGGGGAAGCCCATGGCCTTGTAGATCAGGCCGGTGTAGAAGTCCACGTTCGGGTATAGCTTGCGCGACACGAAGAAGTCGTCGGCCAGCGCGATCTCCTCGAGCTGCATCGCGAGGTCCAGCAGCGGGTCCGGCTTGGCCATGCGGCCGAGCACGTCCTGCGCCATGTTCTTCACGATCGCCGCGCGCGGGTCGTAGTTCTTGTACACCCGGTGGCCGAAGCCCATCAGGCGTACGCCGTCCTCGCGGTCCTTGACCTTCTTCACGAACGCCTGCACGTCGCCGCCCTCGGCGCGGATGCGCTCCAGCATCGACAGCACGGCCTCGTTGGCGCCGCCGTGCAGCGGGCCCGACAGCGCGTTCACGCCGGACGACACCGAGGCGAACAGGCTGGCCTGGGCCGAGCCGACCAGGCGCACCGTCGACGTGGAGCAGTTCTGCTCGTGGTCGGCGTGCAGGATGAGCAGCAGGTCGAGCGCCTTGGCGAAGACCGGGTCGACCTCGTAGCCGGTGGCCGGCACGCCGAAGGTCATGCGCAGGAAGTTCTCCACGTACCCGAGGGAGTTGTCCGGGTAGAGCATCGGCTGGCCGATCGACTTCTTGTACGCGTACGACGCGATGGTCGGCAGCTTGGCCAGCATGCGCACGGTCGAGATCTCGACCTGCTCGTTGTCGAACGGATCCTGGCTGTCCTGGTAGAAGGTGCCCAGGGCGCTCACCGCCGCGGACAGCACGGCCATCGGGTGGGCGTCACGCGGGAAGCCCTCGAAGAACCGCTTCATGTCCTCGTGCAGCAGCGTGTGCATGCGCACCCGCTCGGTGAACTCCGACAGCTGCACCGCGGTGGGCAGCTCGCCGTACATCAGCAGGTACGAGACCTCCAGGAAGGTGGAGTGCTCGGCCAGCTGCTCGATCGGGTACCCGCGGTAACGAAGAATGCCCTCGTCACCGTCGATGTACGTGATCGCGGAGGTGCAGGCGGCGGTGTTGACGAAGCCCGGGTCGTACGTGACGTATCCGGTTTCCTTCAGCACCTTGCCGATGTCGAGCCCGGACGGGCCCTCGACGGCCGGCTGCACTTCCAGGGAGAGGTGTCCACCCGGGGTTTCCAGGTTCACATCCGCCACGACTTCCCTCGCTTTATCGGGAGCTTGTCTTACCAAAAGTTAAGTTTCAGGGTAAGCACTCGACGGCGGCATCCGCCCCATCCCGTGCTGAGGGGAGAATCACGGTCCCCGGCTTGTTTTAAGGCGACTTACCCTCTTTTCTGCTGAATTAACAGGGGTTGTGTGTCCAGAGCGACTGCCGGGCGCGGCCTCGCGTCTTAGGCTGGACCCGTGGCGACGGAGCCCCTGGCCAGCGTGGACATGTCGGGCGAGGAAGCCGAAAGATGGCTGGCCCTCGCGGTGAAGTTCGCTGTCGCCAACGTGGAATCGGGCGGCGGCGGGCCCTTCGCGTCGATCATCGTGCGCAGCGGCGAGGTCATCGGCCGCGGCGTGAACCGGGTCATCCGTGACCTGGACCCCACCGCGCACTCCGAGATCGTCGCCATCCGCGCCGCCTGCCGCCAGGCCCTGCACTTCCGCCTGCCCGGAGCCGTGCTGGTCTCCACCTGTGAGCCCTGCCCCATGTGCCTGACCGCGGCGCTGTGGGCCGACGTCGGCCGCATCGTGTACGCCGTCGACCGCCACGAGGCCGCCGCGGCCGGATTCCCGCAGGTCGAGCTGTACGACCTGTTCGAGGACCCGCAGCACAAGTGGACCGTGCCCGTCGGCAAGATCTCCATCGCCCAGGCCCAGGACCCCTTCGAAGCCTGGCAACGCACCAAACCCCAACGCCAACACCAACCCCGCCCCTGACCCCCCCTCCCCCCGCCCCGCGCCGCGCGCCGCGCGCCGCAACTCTTAAGGACTTGCGGCCTCAAGCCGTGCGTGAGGCCGCAAGTCGTTGAGAGTTGCGCCAGGGCCAGGGGGCCGGGCGGGGTGGGTGGTCAGGCGGGGTGGGTGGTCTTCCAGGTGGTGAGGAGGGTGGACTCGTCGGCGCGGGTGATGCCGGCCCAGGGCTTGCGGGTGGGGCCGGTGGCGAGCCAGGCGAGGGTGTCGCGGGCGGTGTCGGCGAGCGGGCGCGGCGACAGGCCCGCCGCGAGCGCGTCGGTGACGTCGCGGGACAGGAAGCCGGCGTACTCCGGCAGGGGCAGCCACATCGGCAGCGAGCGCTCGCCCGCCCACGGCTCGACGCCCTGCTCCGCGAGGAACTCCTGGTCGACCCAGGTCAGCTGCGGTGCGGTGCCGACCCCCTCGGCGATGCCCGCGAGCATGTCCGCCCGGTTGACCGGCGCGCCGATGCCGTCGTACGCACCGGCGAGCCGCTGCTCGGCGGCCTGCACCAGCCAGGCGGCCAGGTCGCGCACGTCGATCCACTGGACGGCGTCGCCGGGCGTGCCCGGGGCCAGCACCTCGCCGCCCTCGGCCAGCCGGGACACCCAGTAGTCGAAGCGTCCCGTCGGGTCCTCGGGGCCGACGATGAGCCCGGCCCTGCACAGCATCGCGCGCTCCGGCCCGACGGCGTCGAGCAGCGCCTGCTCGCAGGCGACCTTGGCCGGGCCGTAGTTCTCCCCGGTCGCGTCGTCGGTCTCCAGGGGCAACGGCTCCAGGAGCGGGGCGTCGGCGGCGCGCTGGCCGGGGGTGCCCTGGTCGGCGTAGACGGAGCAGCTGGAGACGTACACCCAGTGCGGGATGCGCGCGCCGAGCATGGCGGTCGCGTGACGGACGTGGCTGGGTCGCCGAGCCACGTCGATGACGGCGTCGAAGTCGCCGTCGAGACCGGCCAGGCCGTTGGGATCGTCGCGGTCGGCGGTCACGGCCGTGGCACCGGCCGGGATCGCGCCGGACACACCGCGGGTGACGCAGGTGACATCGTGGCCCGAGGCCAGCGCGAGGGCGGCCACCGCGCGCCCGAGGAAGACGTTGCCGCCGAGTACGAGCAGTCGCATGGGCGTCAGCATCGCCGACCCGGCGCTCGATTCGCACACCCGTTCGCCATCGGCGTACCCCGCCGCGGCGATGCTCAAGTGGCGCGGGGTCAGGATGGCGGGATGAGGCGGTGGTCGAGGGCGGTGTGGCGGCGGCCTGCGCCGAGGGTGCGCACGGCGACCGCGAGGGCGCGGGTGGACCCGGCGAGCACGACCAGCTTCTTGGCCCGGGTGATCGCGGTGTAGAGCAGGTTGCGCTGGAGCATCATCCAGGCGCTGGTGGTCAGCGGCACGACCACCGCCGGATACTCCGAGCCCTGCGAGCGGTGGATGCTGATGGCGTACGCGTGGACCAGCTCGTCGAGCTCGTCGAAGCCGTACTCGACGTCCTCGTCCTCGTCGGTGCGCACGATCAGCTTGTGGTCGTCGGGGGCCATGCCGGTGACCACGCCGACGGTGCCGTTGAACACCCCGGCCGTGCCCTTGTCGTAGTTGTTGCGGATCTGGGTGACCTTGTCGCCGACCCGGTAGACCCGCCCGCCGTAGCGGCGCTCGGGCCGGCCCTCGACGGCCGGGGTCAGCGCCTGCTGGAGCAGCTGGTTGAGGTTGCCCGCGCCGGCCGGGCCGCGGTGCATCGGGGTGAGCACCTGGATGTCGCGGCGCGCGTCGAGGCCGAACTTCTTCGGGATGCGCTGCGACACCAGGTCGACGACGAGAGGCGCGGTCGCCTCGGTGTCGTCGCACTCGAAGAAGAAGAAATCGGGGAAGCCCTTGAGCTGAGGAAACTCCCCGGCGTTGACGCGGTGCGCGTTGACCACGACGCCGGACTGCTGCGCCTGGCGGAAGATCTGGGTCAGCCGTACGCGGGGCACGACGTCGGCGTTGAGCAGGTCGCGCAGCACCTCGCCCGCGCCGACCGAGGGCAGCTGGTCGACGTCGCCGACCAGCAGCAGGTGCGCCCCGGGCGCGACGGCCTTGACCAGTTTGTTGGCGAGGATCAGGTCGAGCATCGAGGCCTCGTCGACGACGACCAGGTCCGCGTCGAGCGGGTTGTCCCGGTCGTAGCTGGGGTCGCCGCCGGGCTGGAGTTTCAGCAGCCGGTGCACGGTGGTCGCCTCGTGGCCGGTCAGCTCGGCGAGGCGTTTCGCGGCCCGGCCGGTCGGCGCGGCCAGCACGATCTTGGCGCGCTTGGCGCGGGCCAGCTCGACGATCGAGCGTACGGTGAAGCTCTTGCCGCAGCCCGGGCCACCGGTGAGCACCGCGACCCGCTCGGTTAGCGCGAGCCGCACCGCCTGCTCCTGCTCGGGGGCCAGCTCGTGGCCGGTGCGGGTCTTCAGCCAGGCCAGGGCCTTGGTCCAGTCGACGCCGTCGAACGCGGCCAGCCGGTCCCGCGAGGTGTTGAGCAGGGTCAGCAGGCTGCCGGCCAGGCCGCGCTCGGCGCGGTGGAACGGCACCAGGTAGATCGCGGGCACCAGGCCGTCGGCGCCGGGCACGTCTTCCCGGACCACGCCCTCCTCGTCGATCAGCTCGCGCAGGCAGGTCGTGATGAGGTCGGCGGGCACGCCCAGGTCGGCCCCGTCCTTGTCGGTGACCGCAAGGATCTTCGCGGCGGCGGTGGTGAGGTTCGGGGCGGGCAGGAAGCAGTGGCCGTTGTCGGCGGCCTCGCTGAGGGTGTGCTGCAGGCCGGCTTTGACACGCTGCGGGCTGTCGTACGCGATGCCGACCGCGCGGGCGATGGTGTCGGCGGTGCGGAAACCGATCCCCCACACGTCGGCGGCCAGCCGATACGGCTCCTCGCGCACGACGGTGATGGAGCCGTCGCCGTACTGCTTGTAGATGCGCACCGCGAGCGAGGTGGACACGCCCACACCCTGCAGGAAGATCATTACTTCCTTGATCGCCTGCTGCTCCAGCCAGGCCGCGGCGATCAGCTTGGTGCGCTTGGGGCCCAGTTTCGGCACCTCGATCAGGCGCTGCGGCTCGGACTCGATGACCCGCAGCGTGTCCACGCCGAAGTGCGCCACGATGCGCTCGGCCAGCCGCGGGCCGATGCCCTTGACCAGGCCCGAGCCGAGGTAGCGCTCGATGCCGACGATGGTCGCGGGCAGCACCGTCGTGTAGTTCCACACCTCGAACTGGCGGCCGTAACGCGGGTGCGAGGTCCACCGGCCGGTCAGCCGCAGGCTCTCCCCCGGCTGCGCGCCCAGCAGCGCGCCGACGACGGTGAGCAGGTCATTGCCGGACTTCTCGGTCGCCACCCGGGCGATCGTGTAGCCGGTCTCCTCGTTGGCGTAGGTGATCCGCTCCAGCACCGCTTCAAGCACGGTGCTCGGCGGCCGGCTCGGCGCGGCGGCCGGGGGCGAAGTCGACGCGGTCACTCCGACATGGTGCCGCAACGGTGCGTCGAAACGGCGGCCGCGCTCCGGCCGACCGCGGCCGACAGGCCGGCTCTGCGCATCCGCGCTGCTCAGCATGGGTGAGGCGTTAAGAAGGTGCCCTTCCACTACCGATAGCGATGTGAAGGTGCCCTTCCTTCGGCTGAGCGCGAGGGGGAGGGGTGCTTGGTTCAGCGTTCGGGGCGGATGTTGGGGTTCAGGTGGAAGGTGTTGTCGGGGTCGTAGGCGGCTTTGATGCGGGAGAGGCGGCGGTAGTTGTCGAGGCCGTAGGAGGCGACGACGCGTTCCTGGCCCTCCTGACCGATGAAGTTGCTGTAGACCGCGCCGGTGGACCAGGGTTTGACGTCGGCGCGCAGGTCGCGGGCCCAGCGGATGGCTCGGTCGTCGTCGTCGGCGTCGGTCCACAGGCCCAGCGGGTGGACGACCCAGGGGGCGCGCCGCCACGGGACCGGATAGGCGGTCGGGCCCGCGGCGACCGCGCCGCCGTACGGGAAGAGCACGTGCTGCGACGGGGACGGGACGACCATGTCCTCGGCGCGCGCGCAGAACAGGTCGATCGCCTTGTCGGGCAGGGTGTCCAGGTGCTCGGCCGACCAGTAGTTGCGGTAGCCGGGCGGGTCGTCGAACATGCACTGCAGCTCGGCGTAGGGCACCTCGGCGATCAGCTCGCCCTGGTGGCCCAGCCGCAGCAGCGGGCCGATCACCCGGCGCGCCTGCGCCAGGTCGCCGGCGTACGTGACGAGCATGGCGCAGGTCAGTCTGCCTACCAGGTGCGCGGGCGTGAACGGCTCGGCCGGGCCGGTCAGGTAGATGATGCCGCCGCCGACCTCCTCGGGCGCGTTCTCCATGAAGTCGCGGTAGGCCCGGGTCACTTCCGGCCCCGCCTCGGGCGGCCACAGCAGCAGCGCCACCGAGGCCGTGGGCAGCGGGTACAGGCGCAGCGTCAGCGAGGTGACGACGCCGAAGTTGCCCCCGCCGCCGTGCAGCGCCCAGAACAGGTCCGGGTGGCTCTCCTCGCTGGCCACGACGGTGTTGCCGTCGGCGGTGACCAACTCGGCGGCGGCCAGGTTGTCGCAGGCCAGGCCGAACTTGCGCTCCAGCCAGCCGGAGCCGCCGCCGAGCGTGAAGCCGCCGACACCGGTCGTGGAGACCCGGCCGCCGGTGGTGGCCAGGTCGAAGGGCTGGGTGGCGCGGTCGAGGTGGCTCATGGTCGCGCCGCCGCCGATGCGGACGACCCGGCGCTGCGGATCGACCGTCGCCTGGTTCATCCGGCGCAGGTCGATGACGAGGCCGCCCTCGGTCGACGCGGTGCCCGCCACACCGTGGCCGCCACCGCGCACCGCGATCTCCAGGCCCTGCTCGCGCCCGAACTCGATGGCCCGGGACACGTCCGCCCCGGTGGCGCACTGGGCGATCACGCTCGGCCGTTTGGCAATCATCGAGTTGAACAGGGTCCGCGCGTCGGCGTACGCCGCGTCGTCCGGCCCGATCACCGACCCGGCGAAGCCCGACCGCAGATCGGCCACCGCCGTCGCACCGAGGACGGTCATGACAACTCCCCACGCAGCTAGACGGCGCACCAGGGTCCGCACTCCAGCCTAGTGAGGCTCGGGACGAGCCACCGCGAAAAGGGAGTTCTCGTCATACCGCCCGCGTGGACGGCAGGCAGGTCAGCAGAACCAGCCGTTCTGCACCCAGCCGTTGCGGTTGACGTGTCCGTAGGCGAACCCGTAGATGTAGCCACCCTGCCGGGGACCCTTGACCAGGAAGGTCTGACCGGCATAGAGGGTGCCCATCCAGGCGCCGAGCGGCTCGGTGCGCACGAACAGCGATTCGGCGCAGACGGTCTCCCGCACGCCGACGGTCCCGTTGGCCGCCTGGGCGGCGGCCGGCACGGCGAGCACGGCAAGGGCGGTCACGGCCGCGGCGGCCGCGCGCAGGGTTCCGGTCACCATGAGTCGTACCCTCCGATGCACTCGATCCGCAGGTAGCCCCAGTCGTTGGGCCCGAAGTCGAAGGTCGCCGCCCAGCCGTTGTAGACCGGGTGCGCGCCGGGGGTGTGGCCGATCTTGTTGCCGTACTCCAGCACGCGCTTGAGGCCGTGCGGGCCGGACGCCGAGTCGTAGTTGTCGTAGAAGCTGGCGCTCTGGCAGACGTTGATCGCGTGGCGGGGCACGACGACGGCCTGGGCCGGACTCGCGGTGGCGAGCAGGCCCACGGCCACCAGGGACGCGATGACTCCCGCGGAGATTCGCATATCCACTATCCTCACTCGATGGAGATCGAGGCAAAGCTATCAACGGTGAAGTTTCTACACAAGATTCGGGCAGAAACTGAAACTTTCCTTTGCCCGGTGGATCCGGACTTTCGCGGTGATGAGGCACGTCGCGCTCATTAGGCTCAGGGCATGGTGCCGGTCTCTCCGGTTTTCGTGGGCCGGCAGGCCGAGACGGAGCGGCTGCACGCCCTCGCGCGGCAGGCGGCGGGCGGGCACGGCGTCGCGGTGCTGGTCGAGGGCGAGCCGGGCATCGGCAAGACCTCGCTGCTGGACCGGGTCGCCGCGGACTGCGCCGACCTCGGCATGCGACTGCTCACCGGGGCGGCCGAGGACCTTGAGCAGCAGCTGCCGTTCTCGGCGATCGCCAACTGCCTGGGCATCGGCGCGGCCACCAGCGACCCCGAGCTGGCCCGGGTCTCCGGGCTGCTGCGCGGCGAGCAGGCTTTCACGCAGAGCCTGGCCGCCGTCAACCACGACTTCGTCATCACCGAGGCGATCCTCGACCTGTTCGACGAGTGGTTCGCGCAGGGCCCGGTCGCGCTGCTGCTCGACGACGCGCAGTGGGCCGACCCGCAGAGCCTCGTCGTGACGCACCGACTCGGCCGGGGCATCGAGCAGGAGCCGATGCTGCTGGTCGTCGCCACCCGGTCGGCGCCCCGGGCCGCGGCCGTCGACGCCCTGGAACGCAGCCTCGTCGCCCGCGGCGGGCACGTGATCGAGCTGGCGCCGCTGCCACCGGACGAGGTCGAGGTGCTCGCCCACGATCTGCTCCACGCCGACGCCGGCCCTCGGCTGAGCCGGCTGCTCGGCACCGCCGGCGGCAACCCGATGTACGTCACCGAGCTGCTGGCCGAGCTGGCCGAGGAGGGCGCGCTGGCGGGCCGGGACGGCCGGATGGAGCTGGTGTGGGACACCGACGAGCGGGCCGAGGGCTGGGTGCCGCCGCCGCTGGCCGAGGTGATCCTGCACCGCCTCGGCTTCCTACCGCCCGCCGTACGCGACGCGCTGCAGTCCGCCGCCGTGTTCGGGCGCACCGTCGACCTGACCGAGCTGTCGCAGGTGCTGGGCCGCCCGGTGGCCGAGCTGGCCGACGTCGCCGCCAGCGCGGTCGAGGCGGGCATCCTCACCGACACCGGCACCTGGCTGGAGTTCCGGCAGCCGCTCATCCGGGAGGCGCTTGCGGCCCGGGTGCCGCCCTCGGCCCGGGCGGCGCTGCACCGGCGGGCGGCGCAGGCGCTCCACGCCGAAGGCGCGGGCGTGGAGCGCGTCGCCGAGCACGTGATGGCCGGCGAAGGCGTCGACGACCGGACCACGCAGTGGCTGATCGGTGTGGCCGACCCGCTCACCGCCCGCGCGCCCGAACTGGCCGTGGAGCTGCTGCAGCGGGCCCTGCCCGGAGCGCCCCGGCGGCAGGCGGCCAGGCTGCGCCTGCAACTGATCCGGGCACTGCTCTGGCGGGGCACGCACGCCGAGGCGGAACGCCTGGCCCGCGACGCCGTCGCCACCGGCGACGATCCCGCCTGCGACGGGGAGCTGCGCTGGCTGCTCGCGCAGACCTGCTATCGCCGCGGGCACCTGCGGGAGTCGCTGGAGGTCATCGAGCAGGCCCTGGCCGAGCCGGGGCTGAGCGAGACCGAGCGCGGGCGCTTCCACGGCTTCGCGGCCGTGTGCCTGTTCTTCCTGACCCGCTTCGACGAGGCGCGGGCGGCCGCGCGCCGGGCGGTGCGGGCCGGTGAGGCGACCGGGGACGTGCGCTGCACCGGGATCGGCGACTTCGCCCTGGCCATGACGCTGGCCATGGACGGGGACCTGGAGCAGGCGCTGGTCGTCAACGACCGGGCCTTCGCCTCGCTCACCGAGGGCGTGCAGCCGGACCTGCAGGTCGACCCGTACACCCTGCGCGGGATGTGCCTGCTGGAGCTGGACCGGCCGGCCGAGGCCGAGCGGGCGCTGTCGGCCGCGATCGCCGCCAACCGCGAGTCCGGTGGGGCGTACCTGCCGATCGCCCACACGCTGCGGGCGCGGCTGCTGTTCCTGGACGGCCGCTGGGACGACGCGCTGGTCGAGATCGAGGCCGCCGCCGAGCTGCCGGACCTGCTCGGCAGTGCGGTACGGCTGCGCGGCATGGCCGATCTGATCGCGGTGCACCGCGGGGCCACCGTCGACCCGCCCGCGGGGACGGGCGCGTCCTACCCGCACCACTTCAGCCGCTGGGCACGGGCGCTGTGCGTGGAGTCCCAGCAGGGTCCGGCGGCGGCGTTCGAGCTGCTGGCCCCGGCCTGGGAGAAGGCGCACGGGCTGGAGCCGCGGCGGCTGGTCTACCGCGTGTGCGCCGACCTGGCCCGGCTGGCGGTCGCCGCGGGTCACCGCGACCGGGCCGGCGCGCTGGCCCGAGAGGTGGACGCGCTGCTGGTGGGGCGCGCCCACCCGAGCCTCACCGCGACCGCGAAACTGTGCCACGGGCTCGCCGGCGACGACGCGGAACTGCTGCTCGCCGCAGCCGCGGACTACCGCGAGGCGGGGTGGCCGCTCTACGAGGGCAACGCGTACGAGAACGCCGCCGAGGCGCTGGCCCGCCAGGACCACCCGGCACAGGCCCGTCGGGCCCTGGACAAGGCGCTGGAACTGTACGGCGCGCTGGAGGCGACCGCCGACACCGCCCGCGCCGAGGCCCGGCTGCGGGCGGCGGGCGTGCGCCGGGGCGTACGCGGCCCGCGCAAGCGCCCCAAGCACGGCTGGGCGGCGCTCACCGCGACCGAGCAGCGCGTCGTCGCGCTGGTCGCGTCGGGCCTGTCCAACCCGGACATCGCCGCGCAGATGTTCCTGTCCCGGCGCACCGTGCAGTCGCACGTGTCCAGCATCCTCGGCAAGCTCGAACTCAACTCGCGGGTCGAGCTGGCGGTGCAGGCCGCCGAACGCAGCACGGTGCAGGCCGGCTGACCCGGGCGGCGGCTCACCGCCGGTTCGCCTCCGCCGGGCTGTCGATCGGCGATTCGAGCTCCGACGCGTCGCCGATGACGGATTCGGGGTGGGCGGCGACGTACTCGTCGAGCGTGCCGTTCGCGGCCGCCTGGAACATGAGCAGCGTCTGCGGGCTGAGCGCCTGGGTGCCCTTGACCTTGGCCCGGTTGTACATGCCGTTGTTGGTCTTGAGCATGACCAGGTCGCCGGGGGTGAGGCCGCGCAGCGTCCAGATGTAGTCGAACAGGTCGGCGTGGCCGGTGTCGAGCTTCAGGGTGCTGCCCGCGGCCGCGAGCAGTGAGTTGATCTTGATGGGATTGGTGATGACGCCGGCCGAGGTCACCTTGTCGCCGATCGCCTTCAGCAGCTGCTGCTGGTGGCGCTGCCGGTCGTAGTCGCCGTACGGGCCGCTCTTGCGCTGGCGCACGTAGTCCAGCGCCTCCCAGCCCGCCATGTCCCGGCAGCCGACGTGGTGCACGTAGGTGTTGGGCAGGAACACCCCGGACTTCTTGCCGTAGGCGTACTTCGGCTTGCCGTCGACCACGACGAAGTGGTCCGAGCGGGTCTCCTGGTCGACGCACATGTGCACGCCGTCCAGCTCGTCGACGACGTTCTTGAACGCGTCGAAGTCGACGACCGCGACGCCGTCGAACTTCAGGCCGGTCAGCTCGTGCACCATGTTCGCGGTCAGCGCGGCCCCGCCCTGCCAGCCCTGGCCGTTGCGCGAGCCGTAGGTGTAGGCGGCGTTGGCCCGGGTCCTGGCCCCGTAGAAGTTGGCCTTCGGGTAGGCCGGGATGTGCACCAGGGCGTCACGCGGGATCGACATCAGGTAGGCCCGGTCGTGCCCGGCGGGCACGTGCAGCATGATGATCGTGTCGGCTCGGCCGCTGCCCTCGACCCAGCCGTCGCGGGTGTCCAGCCCCAGCAGCAGGATGTCGATCGCGCCGCGCAGCGTGCGCCCCTCGACCTCCGGCTCCTTGCGGGCCTCCCCCTCCAGCACCGAGCCGGTCTCCACCGCACTGGTCAGGCTGTGCAGGTAGGACTGGGTGACCATGGCGCCGCCGAACCCGAGCGCCAGCACCAGCACCATCACGCCGAGCATCAGCACCGCCCACACCGGCAGCCGCCGCCGGCGGGGCCGGAGCGGGGTGGTGTCGGGCAGGCCGTGGGGGCTTTCGAGCGGGGTCATCTGTCTCTCCGTGCCGGGGGTCTCCTGGCGAAGGACCATACCAGCCATTAACGGGTCTTTAGCGAGTTTTGTCTCGTTCGCACACCTCGGGAGGTTTCAGACCGGCTGCGCTGGGTACCCCGACGGTAGAGATATCCGCTATCTCGAAGGAGTTCGACATGGGTATCAAAGACAAGATCAGCAACGAGGCCGAGAACATCAAGGGCAAGGCCGAAGAGGCCACCGGCAAGATGACCGACAACGAGCGCCTCGAGGCCGAGGGCAAGATGGACCAGGCTTCCGCGAAGGCGAAGAAGGCCGGCGAGAAGGCCAAGGACACCATGAGTGACGCCAAGGACGCGGCTAAGGACGCCATCCGCCGGTAGTCGTTGCCCGCCCATGACAGCGCCGCCCCCGCGATCGAGTCGCGGGGGCGGCGCTCTGTCGCCGGTGCCGTCGGTCAGTGCTCGGAGCCGGAGAACGGCTCGGGCGGGTTGCGCGGATCGCGGTTGTCCTCGGTCAGCCGCTCGGTGTCCTCGTGCCGGCGCTGCTCGTCGCGGTGCGCCTCGTCCCGGGTGTGCTCCAGGTCGGTGCCGCCCGCCGGCTCGATCGGCTCGTACTCCTCGGGGCTGTGATCGGTCATGCCGGACTGCATACCCGCGCCACGGCCTGCACAAACGCCTGCGGAGACGGTGCCGGGTGTATCCTGATCATCTCGGCGACATCTCGTGTTGTGCCCGCCGCGGGCGTATCGCGGCCCTATGATCTGCTTCATGACCGTCAGTGAACAGCTCATTACGGCTAGCGACGAGGACCGGGCGGACCTCCGCGCCGAGCTGATCACTCTGCTCGACCGGTGGCAGGCCTGGCGCAACGACCCGGCGTACCCGGGCACCGGGCGGGTGGGGCCGGCCTGGCAGGCGGGCCTCGACCGGGCCATCGCCGACACCCGGGAGTCCGTGTACGCGCTGCCGCCGGACCACGACCCCAGCGCGCTGGCCGACCTGACCCAGCCCCTGCTGAGCACCTTCTGGGCGCATCGTCCCGGGCCGATGGCCGAGGTCGTCACCCAGGTGGCGATGCTGCGGCTGCGGGCGGTGACCATGCACGGCCGGGTCGCCCGGCGGCCGGCGCAGGAGCCGGTGGGCACCGCCGCGAATTGATCGTCCGGTTTAGCCCGCCTGAACGCCGGGTACCTCAGCAACGATGGGGAGCGTTCCTCGAGTGGGGAGACCGAAGTGCTGGTTCTGGGCCTGATTCTGTTGCTGCTGGGATATTTCCTCCACATCAGCATCCTGTGGACGATCGGCTTGATCCTGCTGATCGTCGGCGCGATCCTGTGGATCCTGGGAGCGGTCGGCCGCCCCGTGGGCGGACGACGGCATTATTGGTGACAGGCTGAGATGCGAAGAGGGGCGTCCCGAGGGGCGCCCCTCTCGCTGTCCGGCGGCGGCTACTCCTCGGTTACCGCGCCTGGCCGGGCCGTCGCGCTCAGCACGACCGCCACCAGCAGGCCCGCCAGCGCCTGCACCACCGGGATGCCGGTGTAGAGCTCGGGCAGCGCCCGCGCCGCGAGCTCCGCCGACGGCCCGGCGGGCGACGCGAACAGGAAACCGATCGCCAGGTAGATCGCCCAGGTGAAGAAGCCGGCCAGCGCGGCGACGGCCCACAGCCGGCCGCGGTCGCCCGGAGCGGGCCGCAGCCACAGCACGGCCAGGTCGGTGAGCACCCCGGCGACCAGCAGGCCGCCGATGAGTTCGAGGTTGCCGAATCCGGTGATGGCGGCGCAGAGCGCGCCGATGACCGCGTAGACGACGGTGACGCTGCCGGGCGGCAGCGCCCACCGGCGGGCCAGGGCCAGGATCGGCAGGATCAGCACCAGGTTGGTGACCAGGATCGAGGTGGCCATGTCGGAGCTGAGCCGCTCGTCGTCGTTGATCAACGAGAGCATGATCCGGCCCGGCGAGTACACCAGCGCGTTCGCGTACTGCAGGAACAGCAGCACCAGCGTGGCCCCCAGGGCGATGGAAAGCACCGCCGGCAGCAGCCCCAGCAGCCCGCGGGCCGGGTCGATGCGGCGCGCCCAGGCCGTGCGCAGCGGCGTCGTCACGATGATCATCATCGCGCTGACCAGGCCCAGGTGAGTGGGGCTGAACAGGATGTCGATGGTCTGCTCGACGCCGAACACGACGTGCCAGAGCATGTCGCCGAGACCGGCCAGGGCGAACCCGCCGATCGCGAATACGGCCGGCGGGTAGCCGGCCGGCATGGCGCGCAGGTCGGGCAGCCGCCCGCCGCGGAACGCGGCCCGGCAGGTCCACAGGATCCAGCCCGCGGTCACGATGAAGCCCCAGTAGAAGACCGCGTGCCAGGGCGTGAAGAACGTCTCCAGTTCGGGCACGTTGTTGTGCGCCCAGGCGTCGACCATCAGGCCGATGGTGAACCAGGTGCCCAGCAGCACGGTCACCAGGTCCGTGCGGTAGGACGTCACCGGCCGGTCCGGATCGGAGGCCGCCGCGGGCGCGTCCTGTGCGGGTGCGGTGCTGACCATGCGGATCCCCATCCTGCCGTGCGCCGACTCGTGGCGGGACACAGGATATCGCCGACGATCACCGCGCGCCGACCGCAGGAGTGCACCCGATCGCCGGCCGCTGCCATCGACGCAGCTCAGCATGAATGCGGGCGGCACGCCTTTCGGTAGCCGCCCGCCGTGCCGATCAGGGGGTCGCGGTGGGCGCGGCCGAGGCGGTCGGCGCGGGCACCGGTGCGTCCGGCAGCGTCTTCGGCGGCAGCGGCCAGGGCATCGGCTGCCCGTCGAGACCCCGCTGGCGCAGCCGCTCCTGCAGCAACTGCCGCTTCAGCTCCCCGTCCCGCAGCCGCTCAGGCCGCACCCGCTCGTCGCGGTCGCGCCTGCCGCCCCACGGACCGCGGTCGCCCCGGTCGGCGCGGTCGAAGTCGTGGCCGTGGTGGCCGCGGTGGTGCCCGGCCATCAGGCCGACCGCGAGGCCCAGGCCGCCGCAGACCAGGCCGCCGAGCAGGAACGCGATCAGGATCGCGGCCAGCGTCCCGCCGGACGGCCGGGACCAGGTGCGGGCGCGCGGCGCGGGCTGCGGGTCCGGTTCGGAGGTGTCGTCGTCGACCGGCTGCTGCGGCTCGGTGGTCATGCGGGGCTCCCAGGCTGAGGGGTACGGCGGGCCGGCTACCACTGTGACACCGCCGAGCGCCGGGCGGTAGCCGGGCGTGGTACACATGGGCCGGTGGACGCTGAGGAGGAGCCGGGTGGGCGGCGCGTGGAGGACCTTGTGCTCGACGCCGCCCGTGACTGCGTGCTCGCGTACGGCGTGCGCCGCACGACGGTGACCGACGTGGCACGCCGGGCCGGGGTGTCCCGGATGTCGGTGTACCGCCGCTGGCCCGACGTGCAGAGCCTGGTCGCCGACCTGATGAGCCGCGAGTGGCACCGCGTGATCGTGGACGCGGCGCGGCAGGCCGCCGCGGCCGACGGCCCGTTGCGGACCCGCCTGGTGACGCAGTCGGTGACCGCCGCCGCGACGCTGCGCGTGCACCCGCTGCTCCGCAAGATCCTCGAAGTGGACCCGGAGATCCTGCTGCCCTACATGCTGGACCGGCGTGGCGCGGGGCAGGAGGAGATGCTCGGCTTCCTGGTCGAGATGATCGCGGCCGGGCAGGCCGAGGGCTCGGTGCGCGCCGGCGACCCGGCCCGGCTGGCCCGCGCCGTGCTGCTGACCGCGCAGTCGTTCGTGCTGTCCGTGGCCACCGTCACCGACGGCCACACCCCGTCCGACCTCGATGCCGAGCTGACCCTCCTGCTCGACCGCTACCTCTCCCCGGCCGGCGGGGCGAGCACCGACAGGGCGCCGGGCAGCACCCGTACGCGCAACTCGCCGAGCGTGGTGAGCGGGTCGCCGTCGGCGTAGGCGGGCACCGGGCGGTCGGCGGCGACGGTGACCGCCGCGCCGCGCAGCACGGTGACCTCGGGGCGGCGTACGTGCACCCCGCTCCGCATCTCGCGCAGCACCAGCGGGAACAGCAGTTTGGACACACTGCCGAGCACGATCACGTCGAGCTGCCCGTCGTCCACGACGGCGCCGGGCGCGACGTGCAGGCCGCCCCCGTAGTAGCCCGAGTTCGCCACCACCACCGAGTACGCCCGCGCCGACAGCTGCTGCCCGTCGACGTCGAGCCGGTAGACGGTGGGCCGCCAGCCGAGCAGCGCCCGGGCCCCGGCCAGCGGGTAGACCAGCCCGGCCGGGATGAACCGGGCGCGGTTGGCGCGCTCGTTGGCCGCCGCGTCCACTCCGGCGTACACGCTGCCCAGCACGGTCTCGCCGCCCGCGTCGAGCGCGTCGACACGGCGCGGCTGCCCGTGCAGCGGCAGCTCGGCGACGTCCTCGGCGCGGTGTGGCAGGCCGAGCTGCCGGGCCAGGTCGTTGCCCCGCCCTGCGGGCACCACGCCCAGCACGCCGCCGGTGCCCGCCAGTGCCGCGCCGAGGCAGCGCAGCGTGCCGTCGCCCCCGGTGGCCAGCACCACCTCGCCGTCGGCGGCACAGCGCCGGGCGACCTCGCGGGCCTGCCCGACCCCGCCGGTGTACTCGACGCGCACCCGCGCCCCGCCCGCCCGCAACAGCTGCGCGACCGGCATCAGCCGGGCCAGCCCCCGGCGCGCGGCCGGACCCACCACCGCCGTGAACGACCTCATCAGGGCACCAGGATGCCTGGATTCAGCACGCGCGCCGGGTCGAGTTCGCGCTTGACGGCCCGCAGCACGTCGACGCCGAGCCGGCCGATCTCCTTGGCGAACCAGTCGCGGTGCTCGGTGCCGACGCCGTGGTGGTGGCTGATGGTCCCGCCGGCCGCGATGATCGCGTCGTTGGCCGCCGCCTTGGCCCGCTGCCACCGCGCCACCGGCTCGTCGCCGTACGCGGTGACGACGGTGAAGTAGAGGGAGGCTCCGGTCTCGTAGACGTGCGAGACGTGGCACAGCACCATCGACGGCACGGGCAGCGCCGCGAAGAGCGCCTCGCGCACGGCGTCATACAGGCCGGGTAGCGCGGACCAGAACGCCGCCGTCTCCAGCGTCTCGGCGAACGCGCCCGCGTCGAGCAGCGCGTCGCGCAGGTACGGCGCGTCGAACCGGTGCGCGGCCCACTGCTCCCCCGGCTCTTCACCCAACTCCTGCCCGCCGCACTCGCGCAGCACCGCCGCGGTCTGCGCCACGGCGTGCTCGACGGACGCGCCCTCGTGGCCGACCACGAGCAGGCAGCCGCCGTCGCCACGGCCCCGCCCGGCCGCGCCGAGCATGGTCTCCACCTCGTCGGACAGCCGCAGCACGGTCGGTCGCGGACCGTCCTGGGCCAGCCGCCGCGCGGCCGCGACACCGTCGGCGAACGACTCGAAGCGCCAGCCCTCGTAGTGCCGTTCGGCGGCGAGCGGGCGGACCCGCACGGTCACGTCGGTGATCACGCCGAACGCGCCCTCCGAGCCGAGGAACAGCCGGCGCAGGTCCGGCCCGGCCGACGAGGCGGGGGCGCGACCGGTGCTGATCGTGCCGCGCGGGGTGGCCACGGTCAGGCCGACGACCATGTCGTCGAAGCGGCCGTAGCCCGCCGAGGCCTGGCCGGACGAGCGGGTGGCGGCGAAGCCGCCGATGGTGGCGTACTCGTACGACTGCGGGACGTGGCCGAGGGTGAAGCCGTGCTCGGCCAGCAGCTCGTCGGCGCGCGGCGCGGGCAGCCCGGCCTGCAGCACCGCGGTGCGCGACACCGGGTCGACCGCGACCAGCCGGTCGAGGCGGCGCAGGTCGAGCGTGAGGTATCCGACCGCCTCGGGGGCGAGCCCGCCGACGACCGAGGTGCCGCCGCCGAACGGCACCACCGCGAGCCGGTGCTCGGCGCAGACGGCCAGCACGGCCAGCACCTGCTCGTGGTCGGCGGGGGCGACCACGGCGGCGGGCAGCTCGGGCAGCTCGCCCGTGCGCTGGTGGAACAGGTCGGGAGTGGACTTGCCCGACGCGTGCAGTGCCCGCTCGGCGGCCTCGGTGCCGACGTGCTCCGCGCCGACCACCGCGACCAGCGCGGCGAGGGCCGCTTCGGCGAGGGCGGGGGCCGGAGCGCTGACGGCGTCCAAAGCGGTCGCCGGTCCGGGCGGGGTCACGTCGAAGACCTGTTTGAGCAGCCCTGCCACGGCCTCGGGCAGCGGCTTCGCCTGCTCCGGTGTGCCCCAGCGCGCCCAGGTCGCACGCCGCTCTTCCCGCATCGCATCCATGTGTGACAGAGTTACATCTAGTGTCACTTCGGCGCAAGGAGGCGACCGTGTCGGACGCTGCCCGCACCTCTCTCAACGCGTCGCGCCGGGATCGCGAACTGGCTGAACTGGCCGCCGGTGAAGTGGTGGACGTGCTGGTGGTCGGCCTCGGCGTGACCGGGGCGGGGGTCGCGCTGGACGCCGCCACACGCGGGTTGTCGGTGGCCGCGATCGACGCCCACGACCTCGCGTTCGGCACGTCGCGGTGGAGCTCCAAACTGGTCCACGGCGGGCTGCGTTACCTGGCCAAGGGCGAGCTCGGGGTGGCGTACGAGAGCGCGGTGGAGCGCGGTGTGCTGATGGCCCGCACCGCCCCGCACCTGACCCGGGCGCTGGCGATGATGCTGCCCGCGACCGCGTACACCGCGCCGCTGACCATCGGCCTGGCCGGGGCCGGTTTGCGCGCCGGTGACCTGCTGCGCGCCGTGGCGGGCACCCGGCGCGCGATCCTGCCCGGGGTGCGTTCGCTGTCCGCGGCCGAGGCCCGCGGCATGGTGCCCGCGCTGCGCTCCGGTGGGCTGCGCGGCGCGCGGTTGTCCTGGGACGGGCAGCTGTGTGACGACGCGCGCCTGGTCACCGGCCTGGCCCGGGCCGCGGCCGGGGCGGGCGCGAAGGTGCTGACCCGCTGCCGCGCCACCGAGCTGACCGGCGACGCGGCCGCCGTGCTCGACACGCTCACCGGCGCCCGGCACACCGTCCGGGCCCGCGCGGTCGTCAACGCGACCGGCGTCTGGGCCGGGCAGCTCGCCCCCGACATCACCCTGCGGCCCTCGCGCGGCACCCACCTGGTGCTGCCGTCGTCGCTGTTCGGCGGCCTGTGGACGGGACTGACCATCCCGGTGCCCGGCGAGCTGTCCCGCTTCGTCATCGTGCTGCCGCAGGCCGACGGCCTGGTCTACGTCGGCCTGACCGACGAGCCGGTCGACGGCCCCGTCCCCGACGTGCCCGAGGTCCCCGAGTCGGATGTGGACTTCCTGCTCGACGTGCTCAACTCGGCCCTGGAGACCCCGGTGCGCCGCACCGACGTGCTCGGCGCGTTCGCCGGCCTGCGCCCCCTGATGGCCGCGGGCGGCCGCACCGCCGACATCTCCCGCCGCCACGCAGTCATCCAAGGCCATGACGGCGTCCTGACCGTCGTCGGCGGCAAGCTCACCACCTACCGCCGCATGGCCGAGGACACCGTCGACGTCCTGGCCACCCGCCGCGGCATGAACGCCGGTCCTTGCCGCACCCGCGACCTGCCCTTACCCGGCGCGGCCCCCCGCGACCTGCTGACCCGCGTCCCCGCCCCCGCCCGCCTCATCGCCCGCTACGGCACCGAGGCCCCCGCGGTGCTCGCCGAGGCCGCGCCGGAACTGCACGCCCCGATCGCCCCGGGCAGCCCCGTGACCGGGGCCGAGCTGCAATGGGCCGTCCGCCACGAAGGCGCGCTCGACGTCGACGACCTGCTCGACCGGCGCACCCGACTGGGCCTGGTCCCCCACCACCGCGCCGCCGCCCTGACGACGGCCGAACACGTCCTGAACGAAGGAAGGGCATCGTCGGCTCGCGTCAGCGAGACGAGCAGCGGCTGTGCACAACGCTCCGCGTTGTAGAAGGTGCCCTTCCCATCATCACAGCGCTGTGAGCAGCGACGACACGAGTGGAGAACGGTATGGGCGGCGCAACCGGCCGGGAGCGGTCGTGGTGGGGCTGGGGCTGGGCGGACCAGGCGGTGGACGCCGACGGGTGCGCGAAGCTGGCGCGGCGGGTAGGCCCGTTCCTGCCGCTGGACGGCGAGCTGACACCGGTGCCCGCGGTGCCGGAGCTGCCGCCGTCGCGACTGCGGCCGCCCGCGAGCATCGCCGCGCTGTGCCGCGACGACGCGCGGACCCGGGCCGCGCACGCGTACGGCCGCGCGTACCGCGACGTGGTCCGGCTGCTGCACGGCGCGCTGGACAACCCGCCGGACCTGGTCGCGTACCCGCGTGACGAGCAGGACGTGATCGCGGTGCTCGACTGGGCCGCGGACACGGGCACGCCGGTCGTGCCCTTCGGCGGCGGCACCAGCGTCGTCGGCGGGGTCGAGTACCGCGGCGGCGGCCCGTGGCTGTCGCTGGACCTGACCGGCCTGTCCGGGGTGGTCGAGGTCGACGAGGTCAGCCGGGCCGCGCTGATCCGCGGCGGCACGTTCGGCCCCGACCTGGCGGACGCGCTGCGCCCGTACGGCCTCACCCTGCGGCACTTCCCGCAGAGCTTCGAGTTCTCCACCTTCGGCGGCTGGCTGGCCACCCGCGCGGGCGGCCACTACGCCACCGGCTACACCCACATCGACGACCTGGTCGAGTCGATGCGGGTGGTGACCCCGGCCGGGATCGCCCAGTCGCTGCGGGTGCCCGCCTCCGGCGCGGGCCCGTCGCCGGACCGCTTCTGGCTCGGCTCCGAGGGCGCACTCGGCGTCATCACCGAGGGCTGGGCTCGTGTCCAGCAGCGCCCGACGTTCCGCGCCGGGTCCGCACTGCGTTTCAGCGGGTACGCCGACGCGGTGCGCGCCGTGCGCGCGGTCGCCCAGTCGGGGCTGCGCCCGGCGAACTGCCGCCTGCTCGACCCGCTCGAAGCGATGCTCGGCGCGGCGGTCGCCGACGGGTCGAGCCGGCTGCTGCTGGGCTTCGAGTCCGCCGACCACCCGGTCGACGCGCTGCTCGCGCGGGCCGTCGAGCTGTGCCGCGACCATGGCGGCGTCGCCGAGGACGCGGCGCAGGACAGCACCGGGCGCTGGCGGGACACCTTCGTCGGCGCGCCGTACCTGCGCGACGGGCTGGCCCGGCTCGGGGTGGTGGTGGAGACGTTCGAGACGGCGTGCACGTGGGCTGCGTTCGAGGCGCTGCACGCCGCGGTGATCGAGGCGGTCGCGGCGGCGGGCGAGTCCGAGACGGGCAGCCCGGCGCTGGTCACCTGCCGGTTCACGCACGTCTACCCGGACGGCCCGGCGCCCTACTTCACCGTGTACGCGGCCGGTCGGCGCGGCGGCGAGGTGGCGATCTGGGACGCGCTCAAGCGGGCGGCCGGTGACGCCATCGCGGCTAACGGCGGCACGATCACCCATCACCACGCCGTAGGCCGCGACCATCTGCCCTGGTACACCGGGCAGCGGCCGGAGCCGTTCGCGCTGGCGCTGCGGTCCGCGAAGTCCGCTGTGGACCCGGCGGGCGTGCTCAACCCGGGCGTGCTGCTGCCCTGATCAGCGCAGTAAGAAGCCCGCTTCGGCGATCACGGGGGAAACCGTCGAAGCGGGCTTGCAAGCGAAGGTACCTCGTTTTCCCGCGCGACGCCATCCCTGTCTTCAGGAATTTCTGCGTAAGCAACTTGTCAGTCGACGCTGGCACAATCCCCGCTCGTGAACGGGGACACGACGACGGGCTGGCTGCCCGCCGGCTCGGGCTACGAGGTGGCGCTGAGCAGCGGACGGATCGTGGCGCGCAACGCGCAGGACGTACGCCTCAAGGCCATGCCGGCCGCGCTGAAGGACGATCGGGCCGTGGCCGGGCTGCGGCAGCTGCGCGACTGGCTGGCCCGGCACGAGGCGCAGGTCCGCGCCGACGTCGAACGCTGGATGGTGCACAGCCTGCCGGTCACCGCGCGACTGCTGGCCACGGTCTGGGCCGACGACGCCTGGCGCGCCGAACTGCGCGACCTGATCGTGACGCCGTACGGCGCAGACGGGCCCGACCTGGCCCGCGCCGGATTCCTGCGCGACGTCGACCCGGACCGTGGCGTCGGCGTGGTCGACCTCGACGGCGAGTCGGCGTGGCTGTCCGCCGAGCGCTTCACCGTCCCGCACCCGGTGCTGCTGGCCGACCTCGACGAGCTGCGCGAGTTCGCCGTCGAGCTGAACATGGGGTCCTCGCAGCTGTTCCGGGACGTGCACGGCAAACCCGCCGACGCCGCCGGGCAGGCCGCGGTCATCGCCGCGTACGAGGGCGCGCACTACGCGCAGCAAAGGCTGCTGACCTCGCGGGCGATCGCGCTCGGCTACCCGGTGCGCGGCGGCACGGTCCGCTGCCGGATCTGGGAGGACGGCCGCTCGATCGACGCCACGGTGTGGGCCGGCGAGAGCTACCCGGGCGAGCCCGCCTGGACCGGCGCGCTGCAGTTCGCCGACGCGCAGGGCCGCGCCATGCCCACCGCGGACGTGCCGCCGATCGCCTGGTCCGAGGGCGTCCGGCTGGCCGCCGCGCTGCACGCCGGCCGCACCGTCACCGAGGAGGAGTCATGACCGAGCAGCTGCTCGACGCCGGTGCGGTGCTGCCCGGCTCCGGTCCGCGCGTGGCCGGCGTCGCCGTGCTGACCGGGCGCTCCTACACGCACCCGGCGCTGCCCGGCCGGACCGTGGTGCGCCTGGCCGGCGAACCGCTCGGGCCGGCCGAGGACCAGAGCATGGAGTATCTCGGCTTCGCCCGGTCCGGGGCCGTACCGGTGGGGCACGCACGGGTGCGGGCGCTCGGCTTCCCCGACTGGGTGCTGGTCAACGACCCGGCGCGCGGCGGCGAGGCGCTGGCCCTGGTGAAGGACCTGGAACGGCTGGCCCGGCTCGCGAAGTCCAAACCGGGCAACGCCCGCGACGGCTATGAGGCCATCGCCCGCCGCCTCGCCGCGACCGCGCCGCATTTCCTGCCGACCTTCTGGGAGCAGGCCGGGCGGGCGTACGTCGCCGCGGAGAACCTCCGCCAGGCGGCGACCTGCTTCGGTCTGGCCCGCCGCGCCGAGCGGGAGCACGGGTCGGCCGTCGACGAGGACCGGCTGCGCGACGTGCATCTGGAGTTCGCGCTCGCGGGTGCCCTGACCGCCAAGGCGCTCACCGAGTACGCCCGGGACCTGCGCCGACGCAGGCCTGGCGGAGAGACCTACCGGCTGGTGCGCGACATCGCGGTGCGGCGGGTCGCGGGCGGACTGCCGCCCGGCGCGGGTTTCGCCGAGGAGCTGCGTGCGCTGGCGAAGGCGGCCGGGCTGAACGCCGCCGCCGAGGACGAGGCGCTGCTCGGCGACCTGCTCCCGCTGCCCGCCGTGGCGCAGGCGCACGCGGGTTTCTGGAAGGCGTACCGCCCGGTGCTGCAGCGGCTGGCCCGGCGCGATCCGGAGGTGCCGGTCCGGCTGCTGGCGCTGCTCCCGGCGCGCGAGGACGCGCAGCTGTGCGAGCAGTGGCTGGAGCTGCTGGAGGCCGCCGGGGCCGTCGCGCTGCTGGCCGCCGCGGACGGACCGGACGCCGCGTCCTGGCTGGAGCGTTTCGTCCAGCACCGCGACAGCGGCTACCGGCACCCGCTCACCCGCAGCCCGCGCCTGGCGGCACTGATCGAACGGCTCGCGCCGCGGCTGCGCGCGGCGGGCCGCCCGCTGCGCCTCACCCCGCCCCTGCAGTCGTGCGGCGTCGACCTCGACCTGCTCGACGCCTGCCGGGCGCACGGAATCGTGGTCGAGGTCGACACGGACACGCTGCCGGTGCGGCAGTGGGCCGAGACGGTCGGCGACGGGCGCCGGGATCTCGCCGCGGTGGCCGCCGACCCGACACTGCTGCCCGCGCTCACCCGCGGCACGTGGGAACTGCTGGGTCTCTTCCTGGGCGCGGAGCCGCTCGGCAGGGACCGGTTGCGCCGCCTCCCGCTGGTGCTGGAGACCGCCGGGCTGGCCACCGCGCTGCGCGACGGCCTCGCCGTCTTCGCCGAGCAGGCACAGGGCACCACGCTGGCCGGGCTGGAGACGGTGACCCGATCCCTGGCTCCGTTGTGGAGCGCGCAGGGCGTGATGGTCGCGCCGCACGACCTGCGCCGGCTGGCCGCCCTGGACATGCCCGAGGTGCTGGCGCGCACCCTGCGCGCGGGCCTCGTCAGCGAGCTGGGCTGGCCGGCATACGAGACGGCGGCGACCCCGCTGAAACGGGTCGAACCCACCGACAGCTGGCCCGCGCTGGTCCTCACCGACCAGACCCGGGTGGTCCGGGTGCACCCCGACGGCCGATCCGACGAGCACACCG
Organism: Catellatospora aurea; assembly: GCF_042663325.1. Classification (NCBI taxonomy): domain Bacteria; kingdom Bacillati; phylum Actinomycetota; class Actinomycetes; order Micromonosporales; family Micromonosporaceae; genus Catellatospora; species Catellatospora aurea. Next base: position 9,009 of record NZ_JBHTAC010000008.1, on the reverse strand, counting down.
TGCAGCCTCCGCCCGGCTCGGCCTGGCACCACCGTGCGATCGACGGCCGCGACCTCGACGGGCGCCTGCTGGTGACCGGCGCCCGCGAGGACGGCGAGCGCTGGGGCTACTGGGCCGACAGCCCGCACGACGTGTTCGCGGCCCGTGCCGGCGAGCGCGACTGGTCCGGGGCTCCCATGCCGCAGCTGCCGTTCCCCGGCGGGGTCACCACCGGCGGGCGGCCCTGGTCCGGCGGCCACGAACCGCACGTCTACCAGGTGAGCAGCGACGGCACCACGTACTGGCGCAACGAGCGCGAACCGCACGTGCCCGGCCAGGCGCATGTCTGGCGGTGGCGCGAGTACGACCCGGCGACCGGCATCGGCGGCCGGGCCGGCCTGCCCACGTTCTTCGAGCAGGACGCACCCGCGGGCGGCCGCCTGATCGCCCGGTGGTCGTGGCTGCGGCCCGCGCCGGAGGCGTTCGCCGGATCGCCGCTCGGCTGCGCGGACGGGCTGCTGGGCTGGCGGGTGTTCGCGTTCGAGGACGGCACCCAGCTCGGACAGGCGACGGACGGGCGCACCGTGCGCTGGCGGCCGACCGTGCACTCGGGCGACCAGTATCTCGTCGGCGCGTTGCGGCTGCCCGGCGACGAGCGCCCCCGGCCGGTCACCGCCCGCGTGATCAGCTACCCGCGCGCCGCCGACCTGACCGTCACGGTCTGGGACGCCGACGGCGCCCACCCGGTCCAGCAGTGCGCCGCCTCGCACACCCGGCCGCCGTTCACGTACTGGCACGGGCTGCGGCCGCGGGACGAGCGCGGCTCCGCGGCACTGCGCGCGGTCACCCCGAAACTGGCCGCCGCGCTGCTGGCGGACGTGTCGGGCGGGGTCAACGCGCGCCTGGACGAGCTGATCCGCGTCGCGATCCGCCGACACCTGCCCGAACTCCACGACGAGGAGCTGCGCCGGGCCGTCCGCGACGCGATCCGCACCACCGTCCGGCTCCGCGACCACCTCGCCACCCTGTCCCGCCTGCTCGACGCGCACGCCCCGCTCCGGCCTGCGACCAGCCATGAGTCTGCGGGCGGGACGTCTACCGCACCGCAGGACTCGGCCGATCGCGGTCTGGCAGCCGACCGGCCGTCGGCTGCCACACCGAACACTCCCGGGCCGGGAGCTCAGCTCTCGACGGCCGGGATTGACCCGGCCGAACACGGCTCGACCACCTGCGCACCCGCAGCCCCACCAGGCCCGACCACCCGCACACCGGCCTCCCCGCTCGACACGACCGACCGCGAGTTGGCGGACGCGCTCGGCGCGCTCGTCGACTGGAAGAGCCGCTACTACTACGGCGGTCAGGAGGCAAGGACCGCAGTCCTCGGCCAGCTCGCGGCGCTCACCCGGGCGCTGTCCGAGGCTCCTGGCAAGAGCACCGGCACGACGGAGGAGGCCGCCGCCGCGTCGGTCGCCATGCCGAACGCCGAGTCGCCGTGGCCGAAGCTGCTGCCGGGGCTGGGCGCGGTGCTGACGGTCGCCGCGTCGCCGACCACGACACCGGGTCGCCGGGCCGCGCTGGCCCGGCTGCTGCGGGCGTTCGCGGACTCGCCGTTCGCCGCGCCCGACCCGCGGCTGCGCTTCGTCGAGCTGGCCGTCACGGACGACTACCGCTACGCCGACGAGGTCCACGCGGGTGAGCACCGGATCGTGTTCCTGTCCGGCAACCGCCACCGCCTCACCGTGGACGGCCGGGTGCAGACGTCGATCCGGTACGCCGTCGACCGGTGCCCGGAGGCGGCCTTCGCCCCGATCCGCGGGCTGGAGGTGCGCGCCGAGATCCACCGGGCGGGCTGGGGCGATGCGGCACGGCTGCGGGCCGCCGGCGACCTGCTCGACGGCTCGGGCTCCGACACCGGAACGGGCACCGGCTCGGGTGCCGCGCCGTGGCGGCCCGAGGCGGTCGGCCGGCTGGCCGAGCTGACCGGTCTGACCCGGTCCGAGGCCGCGCTGCTGCTGGCGGGGTTACCGATCGGCGACGACGAGCCCGCGCTCACCCCGGCGCAGCGCGAGGCGCTGGGTTTGTCCGCGGCCCACGCGCGGCTGGCCGTCGACCGGTGGCGGAAGGTCGCGTACGAGCATCGCATCGCGCTGCTGGACGCGGCCGTGCCCGCCGACCCGGCTCGGCTGTGGACGCACGGGCCCGACGCGGACGCGGTCGCGGCGGCGTGGGTCGCGCGGTTCGGGCGGCGTACGCCGATCACGGAGGAGCTGCTGATCGAGGCCGACCGGGTGATCCCGGGCGGGGACGGGGCCGACGTGCTGCGCGCGGTCATCGACCCGGAACCCGACGGCTGGCTGCACACCGACGGGGCGAGTGAGGCGTACGAGTGGTACCTGGCCACGAAGGCCGAGCGGGGTGACTCGTTCGACGAGCAGCGGCTGACCGCGGTCGCGGCGGCGCTGGCCTGGCTCGCGTACCGGCTGCCGGCGGGCGACCCGCACCGCGGCCGGCTGGCGCACGCGCTGGACCTGGTGCGGCAGCGGCTGGCCAACCCGCGGCTGGCCGTCGGCACGGCCGTGCACTCACGAGCGCTGGTGCCCGACGACCTGCCCGGCCTGTGGCGCAGCCACGACCACGGCACGCGCGGGGCGTACCACCTGCTGCCCGCCGCGATCACCACACCGGACGACCCGGCGCTGGCCCTCGGCCAGCCCGACGTGGCCGCAGCGCTGCGCCTGCTGCGCGACCCGGCCCTCGCCGCGGCCATCAGCGGTGCCGCGCATCCCGCGATGGGCGGTGACGGCACGGGGCCCGCGGACGGTGAGACGTTCGCGGACGGCGGTGGCGGCCACGCCACCTCCGTGCGAGTCGGCAGCGGTGAGGAGTCCTCCCCGGTGGCGTATCTGCAGGACCCGAGGGTGAGCGTGCCGGAGCTGGTGGCGGCCGTGGCGGCGGCGCACGGACTGGCGACGGAGGCGGCCGCGTACTACCTCCAGCTGGTGGCGCTGCCCGACCCGACCGACGCCAACGCGGCCCGCTGGCTGGGCGTCACCACAGCGCGGCTGAAGCCGCTGCGGGCGGCCCTGGTCGAGGCAGGGCTCGTCGTCGAAGCGCGGCGCGAGCGAGCGGGCCGCACGGTGTTCCTGCCGGGCGGGTGGCTGAACCTCAAGGCCCCCGCCCTGCCACTCGAATCGTCGAAGGCCCCGCTGCTGGGGCTGCGTCTCGACACCGCACCGCCGCTGGGCACGGTGCTGCTCGGCCGACCGGTCGCCGACCTGTTCCGTGCCGCGTGGGCGGCGCGGGTCGGTGAATGATCACTGTTTCAGGTCAGGAAGTGCGGTCGGACCGCGCTTCCTGACCTGACGACGATCACCACCTACCCCAGCTCCACCGGCGCCCCCGGCCCGAGCGGGATGCCCAGCAGATACCAGACGACGAAGAACAGTGTCCAGGCCACCGCGATGATCAGCATGTACGGGATCATCAGCGAGATCACCGTGCCGACCCCGGCCTCCTTCTTGTACTTCTGCGCCAGCAGCACGATGAACGGCAGGTACACCATCAGCGGGGTGACCACGTTCATGGGTGAGTCGGCGACCCGGTAGGCGGCCAGCACGGTCTGCGGCGCGACGCCCAGGCGCAGGAACAGCGGCACGAAGATGGGCGCGAAGATGGCCCACTTCGGGATCACGCCCGGGATGATGATGTCCAGCACCAGCACCACCAGGATGAACCCGATGAGCAGCCACAGCGGTCCGATGTTGGCGCGCTCCAGCCCGTCGGCCATTTTCACCGCGGCGACGGTGGCCATGTTGGTGTAGTTGAAGTACGCGATGAACTGGGCGATCACCAGCAGCATGAAGATCAGGCCGCCGAGCCCGGCGAACGTCTTCGTGATCGCGTCCATCGCTGCCGCGCTGCCCCTGAGCGTGCCCGCGCCCGCGCCGTAGCACAGGCCGCACACCAGGAAGACCAGCATGATGATGAAGATCAGGCTGTCCATCAGCGGCGAGTCCTCGACCAGGCTGCCGGTGACCGGGTTGCGCAGGATGCCCCACGGTTTGGGCGGCACGGACAGCAGCACGAGCACCGCCAGCACGGCGAGCAGCCCCCAGAACGCGTACCGCAGCCCGCGCGCCTGGGCGGCCGGGGGCGCGTCACCCTCGACCGGCGCCGCCTCGGGGATGTCGGTGGCCTCGTGCGACACGGCTCCGGTGTACTTGCCCAGCCGCGGCTCGATGACCTTCTCGGTGATGAAGGTGATCAGGAACGCCAGGAAGATGGTTGAGCCGATCGCGAAGAACATGTTCGCGGTGAGGCTGATCTTCCGGGCCGGGTCGGCCAGCGCGACCGCCTCGTTGGTGATCTCGGTGATGATGCCGTCGGTCGGCGTGATGAGCACGTTCACCATGAACGTGCCGCCGACCGCGCCGAACGCGGCGGCGAGCCCCGCCAGCGGATGCCGCCCGACGCTCATGAAGGCGACCGCGCCGAGCGGGATCAGCACCAGGTATCCGGCGTCGGAGGCGATCGACGACAGGATGCCGACGAGCACGATGATGAAGGTCAGCGACCACGGCGGGGCGACCGCGACCAGCTTGCGGATCAGCGCGCCGATGAGCCCGGCCCGCTCGGCCAGGCCGACGCCGATCATGGCGACGAGGATGACGCCGACGACACCGAAGTTGGTGAAGTTGGTGACCGCCGAGGTGAAGATGAACCGGATGCCGTCCGCGGTGAGCAGGCTCTTGATCGCGGTGGTCTCGGTGTGCGTCTTCACCTCGGGGTGATAGAACTCCTCCGGCGGGATGTCCAGCGAGGGCTGCTGGGTGCCGCCGGGATAGGTCTCCTGCGCCACGACCGGCGCGGGCGCGGCCGACTCGTAGGTGACCTGCACGCCCATCGCCGCGAAGATCGCCGACAGCACGATGATCACACCGATCAGGATCAGGAAGATCATCACCGGGTGCGGCACCTTGTTGCCGACCTTCTCGACCCCGTCCAGCATCCGCTGGGTGAACGGGCGCTTGCCGGCGGACGCGGTCGCTGCGGTCATGCCCGGCCCTTGGCGGCCGACGGGTCCGATTCGGGGCGCCGGAAGGCCAGCGCGAGGTCCAGCAGCAGACGCGCGCCGAACCCGGTGCAGCCCTGCGGAAGCCAGCTGCGCGCGGTGTCGTTCTGCGCGGTGCCGGCGATGTCGAGGTGCGCCCACGGGGTGCCGGCCACGAACTCCTCCAGGAATAGCGCCGCATGGATCGCCGCGGCGTTCGCGCCGCCCATGTTCTTGATGTCGGCGACGTCGGAGTCCAGCTCGCCGCGGTAGCGGTGCGCCATCGGCAGCTGCCAGACCGGCTCGTCGACCCGCGCCGCGGCGGCGCGCACCTGATCCACCAGGCCCTGGTCGTTGCCGAACACCCCGGCGATCTGCGCGCCGAGCGCCCGCAGGCAGGCCCCGGTCAGCGTGGCGATGTCCACGATCGCGTCCACCGGCTCCTCGGTGGCCAGCACCAGCGCGTCGGCCATCACCAGGCGGCCCTCGGCGTCGGCGTTGACCACCTCGACCGTGGTGCCGCCGCGGATGGTGAGCACGTCACCGAGCTTGGTCGCGCTGCCCGAGGGCATGTTGTCGGTGCACATCAGGTAACCGGTGACCGCGACGGGGCAGTCCAGCTCGCGCAGCAGCGCCATCGCGGCGAGGATGGCTGCCGCGCCGGACATGTCGTTCTTCATGGTCGCGTGGACCGCGTCGGCCGGCTTGAGGCTGATGCCGCCGGAGTCGTACATGATGCCCTTGCCGACCAGCGTCAACCGGGGCACGTCGGGGTCGCCCTCGGGGCGGTAGCGCAGCTTGATCATGCGCGGTTCGTCGGCGCTGCCCGCGTTCACCCCGAGCAGGCCGCCGCAGCCCAGCTCGATGAGCGCATCCCGGTCGTACACCTCGACGGACAGCCCGCTGTCCGCGCCGAGCTGCGCGGCGACGCCGCCCAGCCGATCCGCGGTGAGCAGGCTCGGCGGCGAGTTGGCCAGGTCGCGGGCCAGCGCGGCGGCCCGGGCGTACGCGAGCCCGCGGCGCACCCCGTCCCGCACCGCCTGGACGTCGTCCGTCGCGGCCACCAGGGTGAGCGCCGTGACCGGCGGCGCGGGTTCCTTCTTGAGCACCTCGAAGCGATACCGGGCGAGCAGCACGCCCTCGACCGCGGCCTGACCGGCCGTCTCCGGCGGCACGCCGGTCATCGCGTCCAGCGCCAGCACCAGCCGTCCGGCGGTGCCCACGGCGCGGGCGAACGCGGCGGCCGCGTCGCGCAGCCCGTCGCCGTCGAGCTTCGCCGGGTCCCCCGCACCGACCGCGACCAGGGCCGGTCCGCCCGGCCGCGGCAGGGCCAGCGCCTGTCCGATCCCGCCGGTGAACCCGGCCCCGGCCAGGGCGTCCCGGTCCACACCCAGCGCCTGCGGCACCGCACCCGAGGTGGCCACCAGCACGCCCCTCGGCGCGTCCCCCGCGTCGAGGTCACCGGCGGCGACGACGGCCACCTCGGGAACACGCGTCCAGGAGGGGACGGGGTCGAAACCTGTCGCCGTCGCTGTCATCCCACCGCTCCTTCATGCCGACGGCGTCCCACACCGGTTCATCGTTGTCCTGAAGCACAGCATCACGGCTCTCGGGAGAATTTGAGGACGTTTTGCAGGGATTGGTCGATCAGCCGGGCCACCGGCGAGAATGGAGGCGTGACCCGCTACGGCGCGCAGTACGGCCCCGACTTCACGTTCCTCGGGGTGCCTCGCTGCGACTGGGCCGACCCGGCCACGTACGCCGAGGCTGACGTGGTGATCCTGGGTGCGCCGTTCGACGGCGGCACCTCGCACCGCCCCGGCACCCGGTTCGGGCCCAACGCCATCCGGGGCACCGACTACCTGCCGCACGACGGGTCCCGCCCGCACCTGGCGCTGCGCGTCGACCCGCTCGGCCCGGACCTGGCCGTGTACGACGCGGGCGACCTGGAGCTCTACAGCGGCGAGGTGCTCCGCAGCTGCCAGAGCATCGAGGACGCGGTCGCCTTCCTCACCGGGCACGGGGTCATCCCGCTGATCCTCGGCGGCGACCACACCATCACCTGGCCCGACGTCACCGGCCTGGCGAGGACGCGCGGCTACGGCCGGGTCTCGGTGATCCATTTCGACGCGCACGCCGACACCGGCGACATCACGTTCGGCTCGCTCTACGGCCACGGCCAGCCGATGCGCCGGCTGATCGAGTCCGGTGCGGTGCGCGGCGACCGCTTTCTGCAGATCGGACTGCGCGGGTACTGGCCGGAGCCGCCGACCCTGGACTGGATGGCCGACCAGGGCATGCGCTCCTACCACATGAGCGAGATCGGCGCCCGGGGCCTGGACGCGGTGCTCGACGAGGCGTTCGCGATCGCCGTGGACGGCTGCGACGCGGTCTTCCTGTCCGTCGACATCGACGTGTGCGACCCGGCGCACGCCCCCGGCACGGGCACGCCCGAACCCGGCGGCCTCACCGCCCGGCAGCTGCTGGACGCCGTGTCCCGGATCTGCCGCACCCTGCCCGTGGCGGGCATGGACGTCGTCGAGGTGTCCCCACCGTACGACCACGCCGAGATCACCGCGATGCTCGCCAACCGGGTGGTCCTGGAGGCCCTGTCCGGCCTGGCCCGCCGCCGCCACGACACCCGCACCGGCACCACCTGGGACCCGGCCACCCCCCTGCTCGACGGCCGCGGCTCCACCACCTCCGACTGACCGCTCTTGATCGTCCGACTTGCCAGGCACCTGTGCGTATCTTGATCGTCTATTCGCCCACCTGCCCGGCAAGTCGAGCGATCATGGGCACCGTAGGCGGTCCGGGGCGGTAGGGTCGGCGGCGATGGACGCCGAGGACTGGAACCGCCGCTACGCCGCCGCCGACCTGGTGTGGAGCGCCGAGCCGAACCGCTTTGTGGCAGACGCGCTCGACGCGCTGCCGCCGGGCCGGGCGCTCGATCTCGCCTCGGGCGAGGGCCGCAACGCGCTGTGGCTGGCCGGCAAGGGCTGGCGGGTGACGGCGATCGACTACGCGCAGGTCGCGGTCGACAAGGGACGCGAGCGGGCCCGGCAGGACGGGCTCGACGTGGACTGGGTCGTCGGCGACGTGCTGGCGTACCGTCCGCCGGCGGAGGGCTTCGACCTGGTCCTGATCGCCTACCTGCAGCTGCCGCCGGATCAGATGGCGCAGGTGTGGGCGCTGGCGGCCCGCGCGGTCGCGCCCGGCGGCACGCTGTTCGCCATCGGCCACGACCGCACCAACCTCACCCACGGCACCGGCGGCCCGCAGGACCCCGACCTGCTCTGGGTGCCCGAGGAGCTGACCCACCACCTGGCCGTGGACGGCCTCACCGTGGACCGGGCCGAGCGGGTGCGGCGCGAGGTCGCCACCGACGAGGGCGTACGGCAGGCCGTCGACGCCCTGATCCGGGCTCACGCCCCGATCCCCGACCTGCCCTGACGACTCGTTCCGGCACGCTGCCGGGCGGATCTTGCCAGGTCATCATACGTCTTAGTTGCACGACCCGACTTTGTGCCAGATCCATCGACGCTCATTGCGGTCCTGTTGCGACGGTGTGAAACTTCCATCACGCGCGCAGGGAGCCAGACCGCGCGACACGGCACCGAGGGCCCCGGTTCTCCGGGCGGCGCCGCGCACCGCCGTTACAGCTCGTCCGGGCTGTCCCTTCCTTCCTGCGCCGGAACGTGCCGCCCACCCGGTGGCCACGTGCCCGCGCAGGCCCCGCACCGGTCCCACCAGCGGACCGGTCCGGCCTGGCTCAAGGAGTACCCAAGTGAGGATTCCGATCAGATCCGCCGGACGCCGCCTGACGGCGTTGCTCGGCGCGAGCGCACTGGCGGCCATTGGGCTGGTCGCCGTGGCCACGCCCGCACAGGCCGCCGTGTCCTGCCAGGTGACCTACACCAAGGCCTGGGACAACGGCAGCGGCTTCGGCGCGAACATCACCATCACCAACACCGGCGACC